>NZ_KB911278.1:0-222921 GCF_000383455.1 Methylobacterium sp. 285MFTsu5.1
GCGGGACTTCGCGGTGGTGGCGGAGGCCGAGACGGTGACGCGGGCGATCGCCGACCGGGCGCTGCAGCTCTTGGACGTGGACGGGGCGGGTCTCGACGTGATGGACCGCAAGTACCTGAGCCTGATCGCGCGCGCGTTCGGGGGCGGGCCCGTGGGCATCGAGACGATCGGGGCGGCGCTGTCGGAGCCGCGGGACGCGATCGAGGACATCATCGAGCCCTACCTGATCCAGCGCGGCTTCGTGCAGCGCACACCCCGCGGACGCGTCCTCACCCGACACGCCTACCGGCACATGCAGATGCCGGAACCGAAGCGCGAGACGCCCGGGCAGTTCGGCTTCTTCGGTGACGGAGAGCCCTGAGGACCGATCAACGCGTCTCCATGCATTGAATTCGGACCAGCATTTCACCGGGCACATGCGCGGGACGCACAGTGCTGCGCGCGGCAGCCGGGTGAGTTCCGCGTCGCGATCTCGGCAAGTCGCTGCGGTAACAGCCGTTTTGTCGATCGTCTCGGAACAATATTGCCAAGCTTAGGCGGGGATCTTGTCGATCACGTAAGTGTAAAAACTGCCGGATCGCGTGGAACAGCGCCGAAACGCGACAGTTGGGGAGGCGACCGCGCCGGGTCCGCTCGGCGCCGGCAAGGCTGTCCCGATCAGGGTCCTGCCCTCCGATCGCGGCAGATCTTCGCGATCTCAAGAACAACGTCAGGGATAAACTTCCGCCATGAAGAAACTCACGCTCGCCGCGCTCGGCCTGTCCGTCGCCGCCATCTCGGCGCCCGCCTTCGCGCAGGACGCCCTGCCGATCCGCGTGCTGCCCTTCGCCAATCAGGACGGCGTCGGCGTCGCCGCGACCGAGACGCCCGCTTTCCGGGCCGAGGCGCTGCGTTCGGACGCCGCCAGCATCGAGGCGAGCCGGATCGCCCTCCAGCGGTCGCGCAACCCCCGGGTCCGCAACTACGCCAACCGCGTCCTCGTCGAGCGCAAGGCGACCACCGACGCGCTGCTGCCGCCGAACACCTCCCTCACCCGCAACGGCTCGGTGGTCTCCGACAACCAGGGCATCCGCACCGACCTGAGCAACCCGGTCGGCCTGGTGCTCGCGCCGGTGACGGTGGCCGCCAACATCGGCACCGGCATCGTCGGCGGCGCCCTCGGCGCGGTCGGCATCGTCGACAACAGCCCGGCCGAGCCGGGCCGCCGCGTGGCCCTCGGCGAGCGCGGCCAGGCGCGTCTGGCGCAGCTCCAGGCGGCCCCGAACGGCCGGGCCTTCGACCGGACCTACATCGACCAGCAGGCCCGCTCGGACGCCCGCACCCTGGCGCTCTACGACGCCTACGCCAAGCAGGGCGACAACGCCCAGGGCCGCAAGTTCGCCACCGAGGCCCTGCCCTACATCGCCGACGAGCACGCCCACTCGGCGAGCCTCGCGGCCCGCATCGGCGGCTGAGCGCCGCGCATGGCGTGATCTGCACGAGGGCCGCCCCAGGGCGGCCCTCGTCGTGTTGCGCCGTCGCACCGCCCGTCGCTAAAGGGGCGCATGAGCGCGATCGAGCCCGCCAGTGACGGACCCGCGGAGGACGGTGCCCCGCCCCACCGGATGGGCGTGCGCGTCTACTACGAGGACACAGATTTCTCCGGCTTCGTCTACCACGCCAGCTACCTGCGCTTCCTCGAGCGCGGCCGCACCGAATTGCTGCGGGAACTCGCCGGCGACCAGTCGGACCTGCACCGCGATGCACGCGGCCTCGTCTTCGTGGTGCGGCGCATGAGCCTCGATTTCCTCCGGCCGGCCCGGATGGACGACCTGCTCACCGTCGTGACCCGCACGCGCGCCCTGCGCGGCGCGTCGATGCAGCTCGCCCAGGACGTCCGACGGGGCGACGAAGTGCTGGTCTCCGCGGAGGTCACGGTCGCCTGCGTGCGGGACGGCCGCGCCGTCCGCCTCCCGGACGCGCTGCGGCGGCGGCTCGCGCCCGGCGAGACCGCCTAGACCTCAGCCGGCCCGCGCCGGGTCGGCCTCGCAGAGCACCCGCGCGAAGGCGTTGACGATGGTCAGCGCGTCGTACTCGACCGAGACCAGCTGGTAGCCCATCCCGACCATCTCCCGGGCGCGCGCCGGCGACGGCGCGAAGGCGCAGGGAATCTTGCCCGCCGCCCGGGTCTTGCGCGCGATCTCCCCGAGGGCCGCCGTGACCGCCGATCCCAGCGGGTCGATGGCCGCCCCCTTGGACAGGGCGATCGACAGGTCGGCGGGGCCGACAAGGACGCCGTCGATGCCCGGCACGGCGAGGATCGCCTCCAGGTCGGCGATCCCCGCCTCGGTCTCGCACATGGCGATCGTGAGCGCCCGATCGTTGGCGCCCGCGAGGTAGTCCGCGCCGTTCCGGAGCCCCGAGAGCCACATGGCCCGGTCCGGTCCCCAGCTCCGCTGGCCGACCGGCGGGAATTTCGCGGCCGCCGCCAGGGCCTCGGCATCCGCGACGGTGTTGATCATCGGCGCCACGACGCCGGCGGCGCCCGCGTCGAGCATCCGCGAGACCATGGCGAAGTCGCCCACCGGCACGCGCACCAGGGTCGATTTGCCGGCCAGGGCGACCTCGGTGATGGCCGCACACGACGTCTTGTAGTCGTAGGTGCCGTGCTGCTGATCCAGCAGGACGGCGTCGAATCCGGCGCGCGCCAGGAAGCCGGCCAGCATCGGGTCGGCGATCATGGACCAGCCCAGGAACCGGGCCGGGCCGGTGGGCAGCAGATCGGGCAGGCTGGGAACGGGGAGGGTCATGCGCGTCCTGCGTATCTCAGGGCTGTCGACTCGGCGCCGTGGGCCGCGACCATACGGGAGGCGCTTTCGGCAGGTCCAGCCCGGACGGCCCGTCGGACGGCGGCACATGCCTCAGGATCGCCCGGATCGAAACCGATCCTTAACCCTGCCGCGCCCTTAACGGAGGCGATGCCACGGCGGGGCGCGGGGGCCGTCGACGGCCCTTACTTTCGACAGATTCGCGGGCGACAGCGTTGATATCGCTCACGGATCCGGCGGACGCGGGCCTCGCCCGGCGCATCGCGATCCGGAGCAGGAGACCTCGACGGATGAACCCAGCCGACGCGATGCAGGCCGCGCCTGTCGCCGACATGACGCTGCTCGGCCTGTTCCTGCAGGCCCACTTCGTCGTGAAGATCGTGATGATCGGGCTGCTCAGCGCCTCGATCTGGTGCTGGTCGATCATCGTCGACAAGACGCTGCTGTTCCGCCGGACCAAGGCCGAGATGGACGCGTTCGAGGACGCCTTCTGGTCCGGCCGCTCCCTGGAGGAGCTGTTCCGCTCGTTCAACGACCGGCCGGCCACGGGCCTCGCCGCCGTCTTCGTCGCCGCCATGCGCGAGTGGAAGCGCTCGTTCGAGGGCTCCGGCCGGCAGATCCAGTCGCTGTCGCAGCGCATCGAGAAGCAGCTCGACGTCACCATCCACCGCGAGGTCGAGCGGCTGGAGTCGCGCCTGCTGTTCCTCGCCTCGATCGGCTCGGCCGGCCCGTATATCGGCCTGTTCGGCACCGTCTGGGGCATCATGACCGCGTTCACCTCGATCGCGGCCTCGAAGAACACCTCGCTCGCGGTCGTCGCCCCCGGCATCGCCGAGGCGCTGTTCGCCACCGCCATCGGCCTGTTCGCCGCGATCCCGGCGGTGCTCGCCTACAACAAGCTCCAGGCCGAGGTCTCCAAGGCGCAGTCGCGGCTGGAGAGCTTCGCCGACGAGTTCTCCGCCATCCTCTCCCGCCAGATCGACGAGCGCCTGCCGCTCGCCGCCTGAACCGGCTGATCCAGAGGAGACCGATCCATGGGCATGGCAGCGGGCGCATCGCAGGGCGGCAAGCGCCGCCGGCGCCGGGGCCGCCGCGGCGGACCCATCAACGAGATCAACATGACGCCGTTCATCGACGTCGTGCTCGTGCTCCTGATCATCTTCATGGTCGCGGCGCCGATGATGACCGTTGGCGTCCCCCTCGACCTGCCGCAATCCAAGGCCTCGCCGCTCAATTCCGACGTGAAGCCGATCACCCTGTCGATCCGCCAGACCGGCCAGGTCTTCCTCGGCGAGGACGAGCTCACCGACGACTCGATCGTGCCGAAGCTCATGGAGACCGCCAAGACCGGGACCGAGGAGCGCGTCTTCGTGCGCGGCGACAAGCGGGTCGATTACGGCCGCGTGGCGCAGGTGATGGCGATCGTGACCGGCGGCGGCTTCAAGAAGGTCGCCCTCGTCACCGAGCCTGAGCATCAGTAGGGCCGTCCCGTGGAGTTCCGCTTCGACCGCAAGGAACCGGGTGTCTGGATCTCCGCCGGCACCCACGTCGCGCTCCTCGCGCTGGCGCTGGTCAGCGTCGCGGCCCCGGCCCTGCCGGAGGCCCAGGAGGGCGTGCCCGTCGAGGTGATCACCGAGAACCAGTTCTCCGAGATCACCAAGGGCGAGCGGCAGGCCGACAAGCCGATGCCGAACGCCACGTCGCGGGCCGACCGCAAGGCCGAGAAGTTCGAGGACCGCGAGCCCGAGAATTCCAAGCAGGACGCGCCCACCGCGCCGACGCGCACGGCCGAGATGAAGCTCGCCAACGCGGACGAGATGCCGCTGCGCGGCGAGCCCGACCCGCAGGAGGCCGCCCAGGCAGCCAAGGCGGCGGAGAAGGCCGCGCAGGAGAAGCGCGACGCCGAGAAGGCGGCCGAGAAGGCAGCAGAGAAGGCGGCCGAGAAGGCCGCCGCGGAGAAGGCTGCCGCCAAGGCCGAGGCGAAGGCCAAGGCCGAGGCGGTCGCGAAGGCCGAGGCCGAGAAGCGCGAGCAGCTCGAGAAGCTGATCGAGAAGCAGGAAGCCGAGGCCGCGGCGGCCGCCCAGAAGGCCGCCGCGAAGAAGGCCGAAGCCGCCAAGGAGGCGGCCAAGGAAGCGGCCAAGAAGGCCGCCGACGCGAAGGCCAAGGCCGAGGCCGAAGCCGAGCGTCAGAAGGAGATCGCCGAGGCCAAGGCCGAAGCCGAGCGCGAGAAGGCGGAGGCCGCCGCCAAGGCGAAAGCCGAGGCCGCGAAGGCCGAGGCGGCCGCCAAAGCCGAGGCCGCCGCCAAGGCGAAGGCGAAGGCCATGGCGGACGCGAAGGCCAAGGCCGATGCCGAGGCCAAGGCGCGCAAGCAGGCCGAGCTCGCCGACAAGTTCAACGCCGGCGACATCCGCTCGATGCTCGCCTCGAAGGCGCCGTCGCAGTCGACCGGCGCCACAGGCCACGCGGTGCAGAAGGTGGCGGCGCTCGGCGCCGCGACCGGCAACGCGCAGCGCCTCTCGCCGTCGCTGCGCGACGCCCTGGTCGGCCTGCTCCAGCAGCAGATCGAGCGGTGCTACTCGGCGCCGCCCGGCGCGGCCCAGGGCGTGGTCCTGCCGGTGCTCGACATCCGCCTGAACCCGAACGGCTCGCTCAGCACGGAGCCGCGGATCATGCGCGGCGGGGCTAGCGCGGTCGACCAGTCGATCGCGCAGGCCGCGCTCCGGGCGGTCCGCCGCTGCGCGCCGTACAACATTCCGGCCACCTACGCGCCGTACTACAACGACTGGAAGGCCATCAACGCGGAGTTCGAGTTCACGGCGACCTGAGGTCTTCCAGCCAGTGTCCCGCCGTCCCCGCGTTCCCGTCTGATCGTCACTCGGATCCGACCCACCATGCTGCACCTCCCCTCCGTCGGGCGCCTCCCGACGTCCTATGCCGCGCGCCTGCTCGCGCTCCTCGTGATGCTGACGGGCTTCCTGGCGGGGCCGGCCCAGGCGCAGCTGCAGCTGCGCATCGGCGGCGGCAACTTCCAGCCGATGCCCATCGCCATCGCGGATTTCGGCGGCGACCCGAGCCTCGCGGGCCTCGTCTCCGGCGTGGTCACCAACGACCTGCGTCGCTCCGGCTACTTCACGCCGCTCGACCACGCCCGCTTCCCCGAGCAGCCGAACTTCGACGCCGCGCCGAACTTCGAGAAGTGGCGCGCCACCGGCGTGCAGGGCCTCGTCACCGGCCGAGTCGTCCGCGAGGGCGGCCGGGTCAAGGTCGAGTTCCGGCTCTGGGACGTGACCAACGGCCAGCAGATGACCGGCCAGCAATACGGCACCGACGCCGCCAACGTCCGGCGCACCGGCCACCTGATCGCCGACGGGGTCTACACCAAGATCACCGGCCTCGGACCCTGGTTCGATAGCCGCATCGCCTTCGTGGACGAGACCGGCCCCAAGGAGAACCGCCGCAAGCGCCTGATGGTCATGGACCAGGACGGCGCCAATGTCCGGGCGATCACCACCGGCGAGATGTCGATCGTGGCGCCGCGCTACTCGCCGGCCACGCAGGACATCGCCTTCATGGCCCAGGCCACCGGCCACCAGCCGCGGGTGCAGATGATCAACCTGGAGACCGGATCCCGCCAAGCGCTCGGCAACGTCGATTCGATGAGCGCGAGCCCGCGCTTCTCGCCGGACGGCCGGAAGATCGTGATGAGCGTCCAGCAGGGCGGCAACGCCGACATCGTCACGATGGACCTCGCCTCGAAGGCCCAGCGCTCGATCACCAACGGCATGGCGATCGACACCTCGCCGACCTACTCGCCGGACGGATCACAGATCGCCTTCGAGTCCGACCGCGGCGGCTCCCAGCAGGTCTACGTGATGGGGGCGGACGGCTCGAACCCGCACCGGATCACCTTCGGCCCTGGCTCGGCCTCGCAGCCGGCCTTCTCGCCCCGAGGCGACCTGATCGCCTACACCCGCCAGCGCAACGGCGGCTTCGCCATCTGCGTCTCGAAGCCCGATGGCTCCGGCGAGCGCGTGCTCACCGAGGGCTTCCACAACGAGGGCCCGACCTTCGCGCCGAACGGCCAGTACGTGCTGTTCTTCCGCGATCCGGGCGGCCAGGGCGGCGGCAAGCTGTTCATGGTCGACATCACCGGCAAGGTGGAGCAGCCGGTCCCGACGCCCGCCTACGCGTCCGACCCGACCTGGTCTCCGCTGCTGTCGGGCCGCTGAGCGCGTCGCGGAGCCCGGCTCACGGGGCGGGCTCCGGGGCCGTTCCCGATTCTGGTGCAACGGTTCGGCAGGACGGCAGCTCCGGTCGAGAGAGCTGCGCCTTACCCCTCTCCCCCACACGGGAGAGGGCACCCGCGTTTCGTGCGGCGCCGGCTCGCGGGGCCACGATCGCCACGGCCGTCATCCGGGACGCGTCGCGTCCCGAGCCGCGCGATGGCGCGCTATCCCTGCACCATCAGCCGGTCGCGGGCCCTCAGCGCCGGGAAGAGCCTGCCCCAGAGCAGTGCGACCCCGACCGTCGCGGCGCCGCCGACCACCACCGCCGGGACCGCGCCGATCGCGGCGGCGAGCAGCCCCGATTCGAACTCGCCGAGCTCGTTCGAGGCGCCGATGAACACCGTGTTCACCGCCGAGACGCGGCCGCGCATCGCGTCCGGCGTCTCGCCCTGCACGAAGGTCTGGCGCACGTAGACCGAGATCATGTCGGCGGCGCCCGTGACGAACAGGCAGGCCATCGATAGCGGCAGCGACGTCGACAGCCCGAACGCGACCGTGGCGGCACCGAACACCGCGGCGGCGCGGAGCATGCGAACGCCCGCGTGGCGCCGCAGGGGGTAGTTCGCCAGCAGCACCGCCATGGCGACAGCTCCGAAGGCCGGCATGCTCCGGAGCGCGCCGAGGCCGAGCGGGCCGACGTGCAAGACCTCCGCGGCGTAGATCGGCAGCAGCGCCGTGGCGCCGCCGAGCAGCACCGTGAACAGGTCGAGGCTGATCGCCCCGAGCACCACCGGCTGGGAGCGGATGTAGTCGATCCCGGCCGAGAGCGCCGCCCAGGTGATCGGCGGCCGCTCGCTCACCGCCGCCGGCCGGTAGCGGATCAGCAGGGTCAGGGCGCTGGCCAGGGCGAAGCTGCCCCCTGCCCCGCCGAACACGACGGCGGGTCCGAGGGCGTAGAGGAAGCCGCCGAGCGCCGGCCCCATCACCGACGCGCTCTGCCAGAGGGACGCGTTCCACGCGATCGCCGAGCCGAAGAGCGGCCCGGGCACCAGGGTCGGGAGCAGCGCCTGCAGGGCCGGGTTGGCGAAGGCCCGGGCCGTGCCGACGACGATGACCAGGGCGTAGATCGGCCAGACGGAGTGCACGCCCGCGAGGGCGCAGGCGAGGAGGCCGAGGCTCGCCGCGCTCTGGAGCGCGAAGGCGGCGGCGCCGACGAGGCGCCGGTCGTAGGCGTCGGCGACGTGGCCGGTGATCAGCGCGCACAGCACCGCCGGCAGGAAGCCCGCGAGGCCCACGAGGCCCAGTGCCAGGGCGGAATGGGTCAGGTCGTAGACGTACCAGCCGATCGCCACCGCCTGCATCTGGTAGGCGAGGCCCGTGAGGAACCGGGCCGAGCCGAACAGGCGGAAGTCGCCGATGCCGAAGACGGCCCAGCCGGAACGATCATGCGCGGACATGCCTCCTGCTGCGCGGGACCGGCCGCGGAATCAAGCGCTACGGTGACGTTCGCCGGTCGGATGTCGGCGGCTCCGGCCTGCTCGACTGCAGTGTCAGGGTCGGCTTGCGCGGCGGCGGCGGCGGCGGAGGAGGAGGCGGCGACAGGACGGGCGGCTCGGGTTCGAGCGGCGGCGCGCGCCGGCCCTCGCCCGCGAGGTCGGTGGGAAACGTGCAGGTGACGCGGGTGCCGCTGCCCGGCGCGGTCTCCAGCTGCACCCGTCCCCCGTGCAGCTCGACGAAGGAGCGCACGATCGACAGGCCGAGGCCGACGCCCCGGTGGCGGGTTCCGAGGGTGTGGCTCTCGAAGCGGTTGAACACCGAATCGGCGATCTCGGGGGGCATGCCCCGGCCGTGGTCGCGCACGCTGAGGAGAAGCTCCTGCGCGGTCCGGCGGGCATGGACCTCCACGCGCTGGCCGGCATCCGAGAAGCCGACGGCGTTCGAGAGCAGGTTGAACAGGATCTGGCGCACCCGCTTCCCGTCGGCGTGGACGCTGCCGATATCCTCCGGCACGTCGAGGGCGAGGGTGATGTGCGATTCGGCGAGCCGGTCCTCGATGCCGCGGACGGCGGCCTCGACGGTGGCCTGGACGTCAACCTCCTCCCGCTGCAGCTCCAGCGAGCCGGCGTCGATCGAGGCAAGGTCGAGGATGTCATTGATGATGACGAGCAGCGCCGCCGAGGAGCGCATGATGTGGTCGGAATACTCGCGCTGGCGCTCGTTGAGCGCGCCGACGGTCTCGTCGCCGAGAAGCTGGGTGAAGCCGATGATGTTGGTGAGCGGGGAGCGCAGCTCGTAGGAGACGTGGTGCACGAAGGTGTCGCGCAGCTGCGCGGCCTTCTCCAGGGCATCATTCTTCTCGGTGAGCGCCCGCTCGACGTTCACACTCGCCGTGACGTCGATCAGGGTCAGGAGCGTCGCGCCCTCCGGGAGCGGCTGCGCGGCGCAGTCGAGCACGGTGCCGTCGACCACCTCGAGACGGCACGTCCGGGCCGTGCGCGATTCGAGGCCGACCACCGCGTCGCGGATGTCGAGCCACGGCTCCTCGACGGGGGCGAGCGCCCGGCAGGCGGCGATCACCGCGTCCACGTGCGGGCGCTCCTCGATCATCTCCGGGTCGAGCCGCCACACGGTGAAGAAGGCGCGGTTGGCGAGGGACAGGCGCCCGTCCGCGCCGAACACGGCCACCGGCTCGGCCAGCGTGTCCAGGGTCTCGGCCTGCAGGCGGCGCAGGGCGTTGTAGCGGGACTCGGCGTTCAGGCGGTCGGAGACGTCGTCGAACAGGTAGGTCAGGCCGCCTTGCGGGTTCGGGTCCGCGACCACGCGCAGGGTCCGGCCGTCGGGCAGGTACCACCAGGTCTGGTTCGCCTCCGCGGCCCGGTAGGCGGACAGCACGCCCTGCTTCCAGCCGCGGAAATCCGCGTGCTCCTCGAGCTTCCGCTCCGCCCGCAGGTGGTCGAGGATCTCGCCGTCGGAGGGCCGGCCGTCGAGGAAGGCCTGATCGAGGTCCCAGAGCTGCCGGTAGGCGGCGTTGTGGAAGATCAGCCGCTGCGACACGTCGAACATCGCGACCGCGGTCGGCAGCTGGTCCAGGGTCCGCACGTTGGCGTTCATCTGCCGCTGCAGGTCGGCGCGGACGCTCTCGAGTTCCGACACGTCGATGGCGATGCCGACGCGGCCGGTCTCCAGCCCGGTCTCGAACACGTCGAGCATCCGCCGGTTCCCGGCCACGATGGCGGAGAGGCGCGGGACGCTCCGGGTCAGGCCGGCGAACCGGGCCGCCTCCTCGCGGGCGATCGTCTCGCGGGCCGGCCGGTCGAACAGCTCCAGGCCGGCATCGAGGGCGGCCTCGCGGCTCTCCGCCTCGACCGCCGCCACGTAGGCGGCGTTGATCCAGCTCAGGCCACCGTCGCGGTTGCGCCGCCAGACCGGCTGGGGGATCGCGTCGAGGAGCCCCGACAGGGCCGAGAGTCCCCGGCGGGTCTCGTCCAGGGTCGCGCGCAGGTCGGCGATCTCGCAGCGCTCCTGGCTGGTCTCGCGCAGGCGCAGGAGCGCCCGCCCCGCCACGGCCTGCCCGTGGGCCTCGATGTTGCGGCCGGTCTGGGTCCGCAGGCTCAGCGCGAAGCTGGTGCCGCGCGCCCGCAGGGTCTCCACGGCGGTCTCGACGGCGGCCGCGTCCGCGGCGACGAGCCACGTGCCGAAGGCCAAGACGCGGCGGGCATAGCCGGAGGTCGGCCGCTCGCCGTGGATCGCGAGGCTGATGTCGCCCTCGACCACCGGCTCGCTGCGATGATCCCAGGTGACGATGATCTGCCGCTCGGCGTTGAGGAGCATCTCGGCCCGGTCATGGGCGCCGCGCAGGACGTCGAGGGTCGCGGCGAGCTCGCGCTCGCGGCGGGTCCACCGGCCGCGCTCGTAGAGGTGCAGGAGCGACAGGATCACCGCGAAGGCGACGAGGCCGCCGAAGATCGCCAGGGCGGCCACGCTGTGGATCTCCCGCGCGGGATGCGCGGCGGCAGCCTCCGGCAGCTCGGCGAAGGCCGCGCTCGCCGTCGTCAGCGCGAGCGCGCCCACGCCGATCCGAACGTGTGTCGCACGACCGACACCCATGGTTTGCCCCGCCCCCGTACCCGATGGCTGTCCGACCGGCGCGCGTCGCCGCGCGGCGCAGAAGGCACCGTTCCCGCGGCGATTCTCCCGAACCGCCGCAGCCCCATCGATCTAAGATTCGCCCGCACTCTAGGTGCGGCGGAATCGCCCCGGAAGGGGAACGAAGCGTGGCTTTGGGCAAAGTCGGCATAATCAGCCGTTAACGACACACAGAAGACACAGTTCGATTCGGCCGTCTGCGCTTGACAAACGAGAAGGCCCGGCGCAGCGCGCCGGGCCTCCAAATCTCTCCACCGGGCCGCGTCGCCGGATCGCGGCGGCGCGGTGCCGGCCCCGGGAACGAGGCCGTCCGCGCCAGCGATGATGCAGGCTCAGTAGCGGTAGTGCTCGGGCTTGAACGGGCCGCTCTCGGAGACGCCGATATAGGCGGCCTGATCGGGGCGGAGCTTCGAGAGCTTCACGCCGATCTTCTCCAGATGCAGGGCGGCGACCTTCTCGTCGAGGGTCTTCGGCAGGGTGTAGACCTGCTTCTGGTACTTGCCCGGGTTGGACCAGAGCTCGATCTGGGCCAGCGTCTGGTTGGTGAACGAGGCCGACATCACGAAGGACGGGTGACCGGTGGCGTTGCCGAGGTTCACCAGGCGGCCCTCCGACAGGAGGATGATGCGGTGGCCGTCCGCGAAGGTGATCTCGTCCACCTGCGGCTTGATGTTCGACCACTTGAGGTTCTTCAGGCCGGCGACCTGGATCTCATTGTCGAAGTGGCCGATGTTGCAGACGATCGCCCGGTCCTTCATCGCCCGCATGTGGTCGATGGTGATGATGTCCTTGTTGCCCGTGGCGGTGACGAAGATGTCGGCGCGCGGGGCCGCATCCTCCATGGTCACGACCTCGTAGCCCTCCATCGCGGCCTGGAGCGCGCAGATCGGGTCGATCTCCGACACGAGCACGCGGCAGCCGGCGTTGCGCAGAGACGCGGCCGAACCCTTGCCCACGTCGCCGAAGCCCGCGACCATCGCGACCTTGCCGGCCATCATCACGTCGGTGCCGCGGCGGATGCCGTCGACCAGCGACTCCTTGCAGCCGTACAGGTTGTCGAACTTCGACTTGGTGACCGAGTCGTTCACGTTGATCGCCGGGAAGAGCAGCTTGCCCTCCTTGGCCAGCACGTAGAGGCGGTGGACGCCCGTGGTGGTCTCCTCGGAGACGCCCTTGATGCTGTCGGCGAGGCCGGCGAACCATCCCTTCGGCTTCTCGGCGAGCTTGCGCTTGAGGAGCGCGAAGAAGACTTCCTCCTCCTCGCTGGCCGGCTTGTCGAGGAACGCGGTGTCGCCGTTCTCGGCGCGCAGGCCGAGATGGACGAACATGGTCGCGTCGCCGCCGTCGTCGAGGATCATGTTCGGCATGCCGCCGTCGTGCCAGTCGAACAGGCGCGAGGTGTAGTCCCAGTACTCCTCCAGGGTCTCGCCCTTCACGGCGAAGACCGGGATGCCGGCAGCCGCGATGGCGGCGGCGGCGTGGTCCTGGGTCGAGTAGATGTTGCACGAGACCCAGCGGATGTCGGCGCCGAGCGCCTTCAGGGTCTCGATCAGCACGGCGGTCTGGATCGTCATGTGGAGCGAGCCGGCGATCTTCGCGCCCTTCAGGGGCTGCGCCGCGCCGTACTCCTCGCGGACCGCCATCAGGCCCGGCATCTCCGTCTCGGCGATCGAGATCTCCTTCCGGCCGTAATCGGCCAGCCCGATATCCTTGACGATGTAATCCTTGGCCATGAGTCGATGGCTCCGTGTTCGCGTTGCGGGTCGGGGCAACCCCCTACCACCGCGCGGCCTACGAAGCAATCAAGACATAAAGATGTCTTTATGCGTTCTGATCGGCGGGGCGGCCGCGCGAACGCCCGCCCCGCTCCGGATCAGGTCCCGCCCGCCGCTCAGCGGGTCGGCCGCGCCAGCCACCCGAGGCCGAACGCGACGGCGGCCACCAGGGCGAGGGTCGTGCCGCGGTTCTCGTCCGCGCGCGCCGCGAGGGTGCGCCCGTGGCGCACGGCGCGGTCGCGGTAGTGCTGGCCGCGCTCGAGCGCCTCGTCCGCCAGGGCGTGCCCGCGCTCGCTGGCGTCGCGGAACCGGGCGCGCCCCTCCTCGACGAGGTGCTCGCCGCCGTGGCGCAGGTCGCGGACCGTATCCCGGGCCTCGCCGTAGGCGTACTGGGCAGCGCCGGCGGCCTGATCGTAGGCGCCGTCGAGCTGGTCGACGGCCCGGCCGCGCACCGCGCCCGCCGCCGTCTTGATCCGGCCGCGCAGATGGCGGACGCCGCCCTCGAGATGATCCCTGTTCATGCTGTCTCTCCATTCCGGCGCGCGCCCCGGGGGCCACGACGCCTGCGTCGGGGCGGAACGACGGCGGAAGGCTACGGTTCCCTGAGGGGCGGCGGAACGGCCTCAAGTTTCCGTGCATCGGCGAGCCGGCGCTGGAAACAGGTCCGGACCGGCGCAGCGTCCAGGGGCGCCGCGGCGCCAATCGCCGGGACCAGATCGAGGCACATCGCGGCCGGGCGGGTGCTCCGATCTCTGCGCACGACTCGGCCTGTTCTGGACCGCGCCGCCGCGGTGACTTGCCGGGCGGCGGGAATGTCTCGGGCCGAGGCCTAGATCTCGATCTCGGTGCCGACCTCGACGACCTGCCGCGTCGGTACCCCGAAGAAGGCGCCGGTGCGCTCGGCGTTGCGCTGCATGAAGGCGAACAGGTTCTCCCGCCAGGGGGCCATGCCGCGCTTGTCCCGTCGCGGGATGATCGTCTCGTGCCCGACGAAGACGGTCATGTCGTCGAGGACGTGCGGCGGCAGGTGGCGCGATTCCACCGCGCAGGCCAGCCCCTCGGGGATCGAGGCCTCCTCCATGAAGCCGTAGCGGAGGATCACCCGGTAGAAATCCGGCGCCAGGATCGTCACGTGGGCGCGCCGGTCCCGCGGGACGTTGGGTGTCTCCTCGTAGAGCGCCGTGATGATCAGGATCCGCTCCATCAGGGCGTGGTTGCGCTCCACGAAGCGCGAGAGATGCAGCGGGATGCCGTGCTCGGCCGCCGAGAGGAACGCGGCCGTGCCCGGCAGCCGCAGCAGGTCACGGTGCTGGAGACCGCCGAGGAAGACGTCCTCCGGCAGGCGCAGGGCGGCCCTCGCCTCCTCGACCAGCTCGTTTCCCTTCTTCCAGGTCAGCATCATCGCGGCGACGAGCCCGGCGAGCACCAGGGGAAACCAGCCGCCCTCGAGGATCTTCACGCTGTTGGCGGCGAAGAACACGAGGTCGATGGCGAGGAAGAAGCCGTTGACCGCGAAGACCAGGATCGGGTTGTAGCCCCAGCGGAGCGCGATCAGCGCGGCGAGCAGCGTGGTGATGCCCATCAGCATCGAGACCGCGATGCCGTAGGCGCCGGCCAGGGCGTCGGAGGAGCCGAACACCACCACGGCCGTCAGGGTCGCCACGGCGAGCAGCCAGTTCACCGCCGGCACGTAGATCTGGCCGCGCTCCTCGTGCGCCGTCTGGACGATGCGCATGGCCGGCAGGAAGCCGAGCTGGACCGATTGCTGGGTCAGGGAGAACACGCCCGAGATGATCGCCTGCGAGGCGATGATGGTCGCCATCGTGGCGAGCGCGACCAGGGGCAGATGGCCCCAGTCGGGGCTGAGGCGGAAGAACGGGTTCTCCAGGGCGTCGGGCGCGGCGATCAGCAGGGCGCCCTGGCCGAAATAGTTGAGCACCAGCGCCGGCAGGACCAGCGCGAACCACGCGATGCGGATCGGCAGGGCGCCGAAATGGCCGAGATCGGCGTACATCGCCTCGCCGCCGGTCACCGCCAGGAAGGCCGCGCCGAGCATCGCGAAGCTGACGTGCCAGCCGGCATGGAGCATGAAATCGACGGCCCGGAACGGGTTGGCCGCCGCCAGGATCTCGGGCTTGGCGACGATCCCGGCGATCCCGAGGAGCCCGAGGACGACGAACCAGACGAGCATGACCGGTCCGAACACCCGGCCGATGGCGGCGACGCCCTTGTGCTGGACCAGGAACAGACCGACCAGGATCACCAGCGTGATCGGCACGACGTACGGCCCGAGTGACGGCGCGTCGACCTTCAGGCCCTCGATCGCCGACAGCACCGAGATCGCCGGCGTGATCGCGCCGTCACCGTAGAGCAGCGCCGCGCCCACCAGCCCGACCACCAGGAGCAGCGCCTTCCACGTGCCAGGCCGGGCCTGACGGGCGCCGAGCAGCGCCAGCATGGCGACGATGCCGCCCTCACCCCGGTTGTCGGCGCGCAGGATCAGCACCGCGTATTTCAGCGACACGATCAGGATCAGCGACCACAGGATCAGCGACACCGCGCCGGTGGCCGCCGCAGCAACCGAGGCGCCGCCGGCGGTCGCGGCCTTCACCGCCTCCTTGAACGCGTAGAGCGGGCTCGTGCCGATGTCGCCGTACACGACGCCCAGCGCGCCGAACACGAGGGCCGGCCGGAGCCTGTCGCGCGCCGCTTCCGCGTCGACCGCGCCGGTCTCGGATCGGGGACTCGCCGCCGGGGCAAGGGTCTGGCTCACCGCAGGATTCCCCCACGGCGCCACCCGGCCTCGACCATCCGGGCGCCGGGCGCGACGCCGTGGCGGTAAAGCTAGGGGCCACGGCCGCGCCGTCCAGCGACGCTGTCGCGGCGCTCAGATCGAGCCGGTCAGCTCCTCCGGGCAGGCGTCGCCACGGCGCAGACAGAATACGGGCGCGCCGGCATGACGGGCGATGGCCGCGGCCACGGTCGCGGCGGGCGCCGGCGCGCCCAGGCTCTCGCTGACCACCACCGCGCGCAGCGGCACATCGTGGAGCCGCAGGGTCTCGCAGGCCGTGAGCGCGTGGCTGATCGCCCCGAGATAGCTCCCCGAGACGAGGAGCGCCGGGACGCCGAGCGCGCGGAGCCAGTCCAGGCCGGTGGCGGCCTCCGTGACCGGGCTCATGAGCCCGCCGACACCCTCGATCAGCAGCGTGTCCTGGGTGCAGGCGATCTCAGCCCGGCACCAGCCGACAAGGTCGGCGAGGTCCAGGGTGCGCCCCTCCAGCACGGCGGCCTGATCCGGCGAGAGCGGTGCCGAGAACCGCCAGGGCGAGCAGGCCTCCACGGCCTCCTCGTCCAGGGCGAGCCCCTGCGCGTCCAGCAGCCGGGCGGTGTCGCTCTCGACGAAGCCGGGATCGCTCAGCGGCGGGACGCCGCTCGCGAGCGGCTTCACCGTCCGCACCGTCCGGCCCTGAGCCCGCAGGCGGCGCGTCAGGGCGGCGGTGACGTAGGTCTTGCCGATCTCGGTCCCGGCCCCGGCGATGAACAGCGCCCGCGCGGGCATCCCCGCCTCAGGCCTGGAGGCTGCCGTGGCAGTGCTTGTACTTCTTGCCCGAGCCGCACGGGCACGGCTCGTTGCGGCCGACGCGGCCCCAGGTGGCGGCGTCGGTCGGGTCGCGCTCCAGCACGGCGCCGTCCGCCGCGAGGCCCTGCGCCGCGAAGCCGTAGGCCGGTCCCCCGCCGCCGTCGCTGCCAGAGCCGAGACCGGCGTAGTCCATCTCGTTCTCGCCGGTGACCGGGTCGAGATGCTGGGCGAACATCGGCGGCAGCGCCGGACCGCCGGGCGGGTACTCCTCCTGCGGCTCCTGCATCATGATCTCGACCCGCGAGAGCTGCGCGGTCACCTGCTCGCGCAGGGCGGTCACGAGACCGTTGAACAGGTCGAAGGCCTCGGACTTGTACTCGTTCAGCGGGTCTCGCTGGGCGAAGCCGCGCCAGCCGATCACCTGCCGGAGGTGGTCCAGCGTCACGAGGTGCTCGCGCCAGAGATGGTCGAGCGTCTGCAGGAGGACCTGCTTCTCGATATAGGCCGTGACCTCGGCGCCGTTCTTCTCGGTCCGCTCGGCGTAGGCGGTCTCGGCCGCCTTGAGCAGGCGCTCGCGCATCTCCTCGTCGGCGATGCCCTCTTCCTTGGCCCAGTCCTCGACCGGCACGTCGAGGTTGAGGATCTCCTTCACCTGCTCGCGCAGACCGGCGACGTCCCACTGCTCGGCGTAGGCGTTTTCCGGGATGTGGCGGGCGACGAGGTCGTCGATCACGCCCTCGCGCATCTCGTCCACGGTCTCGCGGACGCTGTCCTGGCCCATGAAGTCGCGGCGCTGCTCGAACACGACCTTGCGCTGGTCGTTCATGACGTTGTCGTACTTGAGCACGTTCTTGCGCATGTCGAAGTTGCGCGCCTCGACCTTCTGCTGCGCCTTCTCGATCGCCTTGTTGATCCAGGGGTGGATGATCGCCTCGCCCTGCTCCAGGCCGAGCTTCTGCAGCATCCCGTCCATGCGGTCGGAGCCGAAGATGCGCATCAGGTCGTCCTGAAGCGACAGGTAGAACTTCGAGCGGCCGGGATCGCCCTGGCGGCCGGAGCGGCCGCGGAGCTGGTTGTCGATGCGCCGCGATTCGTGGCGCTCGGTGCCGATGATGTAGAGGCCGCCGGGCAGCGCCTTCTTGCGGCCCGCCTCCGGATCGGCCGGCTCGCCCGAGGCCAGCACCTTGGTGCGGTTCTCGGCGATCTCCGCCTTGATCGCCGCGATGGCGGCGTCGCGCTCCGGACCGTCGGCGAGGTGGCCCAGCTCCTTCTCGATCCGCATCTCGAGGTTGCCGCCGAGTTTGATGTCGGTGCCGCGGCCGGCCATGTTGGTGGCGATGGTGATCGCGCCCGGCACGCCGGCCTCGGCCACGATGTAGGCCTCCTGCTCGTGGAAGCGGGCGTTGAGCACGGCGAAGCGCTTGGTCACCCGGCCCTCGCGGGCGGCGGCGTAGACGTCGGTCAGCGCGTTCGGGTCGGAGTAGTCGAGCAGGCTGTAGCCGGCCTTCTTGAGCATCTCGGCGAGGTGCTCCGACTTCTCGATCGAGCCGGTGCCGACCAGGATCGGCTGGTGGCGCGCATGCGCCTTGTCGATCTCGGCGATGATGCCCTCGTACTTCTCGCCGACGGTCCGGTAGACCTCGTCGTCCTCGTCGACGCGCTCGACCTCCTTGTTGGTCGGGATGTCGACCACGTCGAGTTTGTAGATCTCGGCGAACTCGTCGGCCTCGGTCGAGGCGGTTCCGGTCATGCCGGCGAGCTTCTTGTAGAGGCGGAAGTAGTTCTGGAAGGTGATCGAGGCGAGCGTCTGGTTCTCGGGCTGGATCGTGACCCGCTCCTTGGCCTCGAGCGCCTGGTGCAGGCCTTCCGAGTAGCGCCGGCCCTGCATCATGCGGCCGGTGAACTCGTCGATGATCACCACCTCGTCGTTCTTGACGATGTAGTCCTTGTCGCGGGTGAACAGCGTGTGGGCGCGCAGGGCCTGGTTCACGTGGTGGACCAGCGTGACGTTGTGGGCGTCGTAGAGGTCGCCCTCCTTCAGGAGGCCCGCCTCGCGCATCGCCTCCTCGATGAATTCGTTGCCCTCCTCGGTCAGCGAGACGGTGCGCTGCTTCTCGTCGAGGTCGTAGAACTCCTTGCGCAGGCGCGGCATCAGCGCGTCGACCGCCACGTAGAGTTCCGACCGGTCATCCACCGGCCCTGAGATGATCAGCGGCGTGCGCGCCTCGTCGATCAGGATCGAATCGACCTCGTCGACGATCGCGAAGTTGTGCCCGCGCTGTGCCAGCTGGGACAGCTCGTACTTCATGTTGTCGCGCAGGTAGTCGAAGCCGTACTCGTTGTTGGTGCCGTAGGTGATGTCGCAGGCGTAGGCCTCCTTGCGCTGCGCGTCGTCGAGCCCGTGCACGATCGTGCCGACGGAGAGGCCCAGGAACCGGTAGACCTGACCCATCCACTCGGCGTCGCGCGAGGCGAGGTAGTCGTTCACGGTGACGACGTGGACGCCCTTGCCCTCCAGGGCGTTGAGGTAGACCGGCAGCGTCGCCACCAGGGTCTTGCCCTCGCCGGTCTTCATCTCGGCGATGCCGCCCTCGTGGAGCACCATGCCGCCGATGAGCTGCACGTCGAAGTGGCGCTGGCCGAAGACGCGCTTGGCCGCCTCGCGCACCGTAGCGAAGGCCGGCACGAGGATGTCGTCGAGGCTCTTGCCGTTGGCGAGTTCGGCCTTCAGCATGTCGGTGCGGGCGCGCAGGGCCTCGTCCGAGAGGGCCTGGATCTCCGGTTCCAGCGCGTTGATCTGCGCGACGCGCGGGCGGTAGCCCTTGACGCGGCGGTCGTTCGAGGAGCCGAAAATCTTCTTGGCGATGGAGCCGAGCATCATAGACCTGCGGACGCGCGAGCCCGCCCACGGGTGAGCGTGGCGGGCCGGCCTGGACGGAGTTGGCCGGGCTTATAGAGGTAAACATCGCCCGGCGCACCTGGAAGGGGCAGCCCTCAACGCATGCCGGTACGGTCACGGTTCCGGCACCGGTGAAATGGCCGCGCTTGCCTTCTCGCCCGACGCGGGCCACCTGTGCCGCGGCGCGACGCCCGGCCGATCCGGCGCGGCGCCGAGACGTGAGCCGAGGACTTCGCCCGTATGCCGAACACCGCCCTTCTCCGGCGCGTCAGCGCGCTCGCCGTCATGGTCGCGATGCCGGGACTGGCGCTGGCCCAGGCACCCCAGAAGGCCCCCACGCCGGCCGCCAACACGCCGGCCGCCGCCTCGCCCGCCGCGCCGGCCGCGGCGCCGAGCGCCGACGCGGTCGTGGCGAGCGTGAACGGCAAGCCGATCACGCAGGGCGACCTCGCCATCGCGGCCGATGACCCGGCCCTGTCACTGCCCGGCGTCGACGAGGCCCAGAAGAAGAGCCTGCTCGTCGACTACATGGTCGACCTCCGCGTCGGCGCGCAGGCCGCCGAGGCCGCCAAGGTCGGCGACACGCCCGAGTTCAAGCGCAAGCTCGCCTACTTCCGCGACAAGCTCCTGCTCGACGACTACCTGGAGCAGGAGGCCAAGCGCGCGGTCACGCCCGAGGCGGAGCACGCGATCTACGATCAGACCGTCAAGCTGATGAAGCCCGAGGAGGAGGTGCACGCGCGCCACATCCTGGTCGACAACGAGGCCGAGGCGAAGAAGATCGCCGCGCGCATCAAGGGCGGCGAGGACTTCGCCAAGGTCGCCGCCGAGGCGTCCAAGGACCCGGGCTCGAAGGCCGAGGGCGGCGATCTCGGCTGGTTCACCAAGGAGCGGATGGTGCCCGACTTCGCCAACGCCGCCTTCGCGATGAAGCCCGGCCAGGTCTCCGACCCGATCAAGACCCAGTTCGGCTGGCACGTGATCAAGGTCGAGGAGAAGCGGACCAAGCCGCAGCCGACCTTCGACGAGCTCAAGGAGCAGATCGACCAGCACCTGATCCGCAAGGCGCAGCAGGACATGATCCTGAAGCTCCGCTCGGAGGCCAAGATCGACCGCGCCGACGCGCCGCCGGCGGCTCAGACCGCGCCCGAACCGAAGAAGTGACGGTTCAAGGCTGACAGGCGCGGCCCCGCGGGGCCGCGCCCCGTCGTCAGTACGGCCGATCCGGGACGAGGTAGCTGGATCGCGCCGGGGCCGGCTGGGGCGTGATGCCGAGGGCCGAGAGTTCGGCGCCGCGGCGCCCCTCGGCGATCCTGTCGAGCACCGCGATCAGCAGCCACGGACACGCGATGCCGATGAAGAACGCCATGTGATCCTCCCGCGCCGAACCGATGGGCCCGTTCGGCTTAGGAAAATAATAGGCGGGCCGGGCCGCGCCGCAAGCGGCATCCCGGCCGGGATCTCAGATCCAGCCCTGGAGCTCGCGGCGCACGACGTGCTCGATCACCCGCATGCCGAGGTCGCTGTCGTTCAGGCAGGGGATGTAGGCGAAGCGCTCGCCGCCGTTCTCCTCGAAATAGTGCCGGTTCTCGCCGTCGAGCTCCTCGAGGGTTTCCAGGCAGTCCGCCGTGAAGCCCGGGGCGACGATCGCCATCCGCTTCACGCCCGACTTCGCGAGTTCCATCACCGTCTCGTCGGTGTAGGGCTTCAGCCACTCCTCGTTGCCGAAGCGCGACTGGAAGGTGACCCGCATCTTCTCCGGAGACAGGCCGAGCGCCTCGCGGATCAGGCGCCCGGTCTTGTGGCACTGACAATGGTACGGGTCGCCCTTGAGCAGGTAGCTCCGCGGCACGCCGTGGAACGAGGTGAGGATCACCTCCGGCTCGAAGTCGAGCTTGGCCAGGCCCTCGCGGATCGAATCGGCCATGGCGGCGATGTAGACCGGGTCGTCGTGATAGGGCGGCGAGACCCGCACCGTGGGCTGCCAGCGCATGTCCATCAGCGCCCGGAAGGCCTGATCGCAGGCCGTGGCCGAGGTCGCGGCGGCGTATTGCGGGTAGAGCGGCACCAGCAGGATCCGGTCGCAGCCCTGGTCGAGCAGCGCCTGGATCCGGCCGGCGACCTCGGGCTTGCCGTAGCGCATCGCCCAGTCGACGACCACCGACTCGCCCATGGCCGCCTGGAGGCGCTCGCTCTGGCCGCGCGTGATCGTCTTCAGCGGCCCCTCGTTGAGCGCGTTGTTCCAGACGCTGGCGTAGTCGCGGCCCTTCGGCCCGGGGCGCTTCGTCAGGATGATCAGGTTGAGGAGCGGCCACCAGATCAGCCGCGGCACCTCGATCACCCGGCGGTCCGACAGGAACTCCTTGAGATACCGGCGCATCGGCCAGTAGGACGTGCCCTCGGGTGTCCCGAGATTCATCAGGAGCACGCCGACGCGGCCCCAGGCCACCTTCGGGTGGTCGGCCGGAAGGGTGTTCGCCGCGGGCTGCAGCGGTGCGAGGGGCCGGCCATTCGCCAGCGCGGCGGGTTCGACGCGTTCGTTCATGGCAGCGTTCCGGCGCCGCGCGCCGAGATCCTTCCTCTGGCTTCCGATATCCGGCGGCCGGCGCGTACGCCCTGGTACGCCTCGGCTTGGCCGGCGCTTAAACCCCGTCGGGTGCGCTTCCATGTAGGGTGCGAAGCCGCCCGGCGAAGGGCGGACGCGACATGCCGCACCGCGACAGG
This sequence comes from Methylobacterium sp. 285MFTsu5.1, assembly GCF_000383455.1. NCBI lineage: Bacteria > Pseudomonadati > Pseudomonadota > Alphaproteobacteria > Hyphomicrobiales > Methylobacteriaceae > Methylobacterium > Methylobacterium sp. 285MFTsu5.1. The sequence goes on from NZ_KB911278.1 coordinate 22,158, forward strand.
CCGCGCGCTCGACCCCCGTCCCTAAACACGGGCGGCTCCCGGCCGCAACCGCCGCGCCGATGACGGTGCGCGTCCGCCTCCTATCTCGGCGTGGAAACCGATCGCGAGAGACCATGGCCACCACACCCGTCGCCGACGCCCTCACGGCCTTCCGCGCCTCCGGTTCGCCCTGGCTGAGCCTGCCGTTCTTCGCCGGCGGGGAGGCCGACGCCGTGGCGGCGCGGGTCGATGCCCGAATCGCCGCGGGCGCCCGCGTCCTGCCGGCACCGGACCGGATCTTCCGCGCCTTGGCCGAGACCCCGCTGCAGGACGTGCGGGCCGTGATTCTCGGGCAGGACCCCTACCCGACACCGGGCGACGCCAACGGCCTCGCCTTCTCGTTCGTCGGCTCCGGTCGCCTGCCCGCCTCGCTGAAGGTGATCCTGGCGGAGGCGGGATCCGACCGCGCCGCCGGCGGCGACCTGACGCCCTGGGCGCGGCAGGGCGTGCTCCTGCTCAATAGCGCGCTCACCGTCGAGTCCGGCAAGGCCGGGGCGCACCTGCGCTACGGCTGGGCCGCGCTGACCGATCAGGCCGTGAGCGCCGTCTCAGCCCGCGCGGAGCCCGCCGTGTTCCTGCTCTGGGGCGCCCAGGCGCGGGCCAGGGCCGCGCTCATCGACGCGACCCGCCACGGCGTGTTCGAGAGCGGACACCCGTCGCCGCTCAACCGGGCGCGAGATTTCCCCGGCTCCGACCCGTTCGGCCGGGCCAACCGGTGGCTCGCCGCGCACGGGCGCCCGCCGATCGACTGGCGCCTCGGCTGAGGCCGGCGGCGATCCCGCGAATGGGCTATTGCGGCTTGGCGGGCTCGGCGGGCTTCGCCGGCGCGGCGGGGTCCTGGCCGGCGGGCAGGAGCACGTTCTTGGCCACCGTGCCCTCGGGCCCGTACTCGCCGGCCACCGCGAGGCAGGCCTGGTCGCGGTTCTGCGCCATCTGGTTCGACATCAGCGTGAACATGGTCTGCACCCGGTTGCCGAACGGTCCGCGCGGCTGGACGTCGCCGATCTGCACGTTCTGCTTCGCCAGCAGGGCCTCGAACTGGTCGCTGCCGATCCGGTAGCCGCAGACGTTCGAGGCCGCGAAGATGTAGGCGGCGAATTCCAGGGCCCGCGGCGACGGGGCGTTCCGGATCTGCGCCTGCGCCGGCAGGGCCGCGAGCGTGACGGCGGCGAGGAGTGTGATCCGGGTCGTAGTGGGGCGCATGCGCGGCGGTTCCTCGATCGGGGGCGGCCTCTCGCGGGCCGCCTCTGGCGGGCGGGACATAGGCCGGACCCGCGCGCGCGCCAATGCGACCGAAGATGCGACCCGAGATGTCGGCAATTCACCCGTCCCGGTTCACGGCCCGTTCGCCATAGGTCCAGTCGCCGGCCCGCGCGCCGACGAAAAGACGGTCGTTTTTCGACGGAACGCCCGGGTGAGAGAGAGTGTTAACCTGCTCGCGTCACGCCAGGACCTGCAGTGTGTCCAGATTCAGGCGGTCCGCATCGCATGTACGGCGTCCATCACCCGGCGGCCTCCATCCCACTCCCGGCTCGCGACGCCGACCGGCGCGCCCGGCCGGGTGCGCAAGGAGCCGCCAGCGCGGAGCGGCGCGGCGCGCCGGCGATGCCGGTCGCGGCGGTCTGTCCGCACCGCGTCTCGCGCTGGGCCTGGGGCGAGGGGCTGCGGGCCGGGCAGGCCGTGGCGCTCCTGGTGCAGGATCTCGGGCAGGTCGAGGCCATGCGCCTCGGCCTCACCCGCCTCGGCCTGCGCGTCGTCTGCCTCGACTGCGCCGGCCGCGACGCGGCGCTGGCGGAAAGCCTCGCGCAGTCGGGCGCCGTGCTGGTCGTCGTCGATACCGCGCTCGCCGACGCCTATGCCGGCGTGATGGGCCGGCTCACCGCCTATCCGGCGGTGTGGTGGAACGGTCCGGGCGCCGACTACGCGAGCCTCGACCTCGCCCTGGCCGAGCACGCCTGACAACCGCCGCATCGCGGATCGCGAGTCGCGGCACCGTCGCGGACCTGAACCCTGCGTGCTACCGTCCGGCGACGCGACCGGCCCCGTGCCAGGGAGGCCGGCGCCGGGAGACGCCGCCATGACCGCAGCCCTTGCCACGGCCCACGCCGCCAGCCCGGAGGCGCCGGTGCTGTTGCGCAGCGATGCCGACGGGGTCGCGACGCTGACGCTGAACCGGCCGCAGGCCCGCAACGCCCTGTCGATGGCCCTGATGGGCGCGCTCCAGGAGCAGCTCGACGCGATCCGCGCGGATCCGTCCGTGCGGGTGGTGATCCTGGAGGGGGCCGGCCCCGCCTTCTGCGCCGGGCACGATCTCAAGGAGATGCGCGCCGATCCGTCCCGCGAGGCGACCGAGGCGGTGTTCCGCACCTGCGCCCGGCTGATGCTGAGCCTCACGCGCCTGCCGCAGCCGGTGATCGCTCGCGTCCACGGGATCGCCACCGCCGCCGGCTGCCAGCTCGTGGCCACATGCGATCTCGCCGTGTGCGCCGAGACCGCCCGCTTCGCCACGCCGGGGGTGCAGATCGGCCTGTTCTGCTCGACCCCGATGGTCGCCCTGTCGCGCGCCGTATCGCGCAAGGCCGCCCTGGAGATGCTGCTGGTCGGTGAGCCGATCGACGCCGCGGAGGCCCTGCGGATCGGGCTGGTCAACCGCGTGGTGCCGGAGGCGGAGCTCGACGCGGCGGCGGGCGCCCTGGCGGCCCGGATCGCCGGGAAGGCCCGGCGCGTCCTGGCGATCGGCAAGGAGGCGTTCGGCCGGCAGATCGAGATGGGCCTGGAGGACGCCTACGGCTACACCGCCGAGGTCATGACCCGGAACATGATGATGGCCGACGCGCAGGAGGGGATCGACGCGTTCCTGGGCAAGCGGCCGCCCCGCTGGGAGCCGTGAGCCGGCGTCCCGGTCCGCGCACTGGCGCGATACGACGCAGGCCCTCCAGCGCGACGCGCATAGGTGATGGCGCCGCCCTGCCCTAGGATGAGGGGCCTGTCCGACCCTGCCGGACTCGGCGCCGCCACGCGGAACGGCTGATGAGCACCCTCGACCTGCTCGGTCTGACGCTGTCCTTCTACGGCACGATGCCGCCGCCGCGGCCCCCGCGGCCCAATCGCAACGGCGCGACCTGGGCGGCCGCCGTGATTTTCGGCGGCGTCTGCCTCGCGACGATCGGGCCGATGATCACCATCTGGAGCTTCCACCGGCCCTATGCCGAGGCCAAGGCGCGCTGCATCGCCTCCGGCGGCCGGGTCCTGTACGGGGCCCTCGACGGCAGCGGACCCTATCGCTGCGAGCGGCCCGCGGCCGCCGCGGCCGCCGCGCCCATTGCGCATCCGGCCAAGCCGGCGGATTAATCCGCCCGCCGCATGCGCTTCAGGTCGATCCGGCGCCTCCCGACGCGAACCCGGATAGCCTCACCTTGGAAAACGCGATCACCCGCTGGGTCCAGTCGACCGCCCTGATGCGGTCGGATGTCGAGGCCCTGATCGGCTTCGCGCTGGCGATCGGCGTCACCCTGCACGCCCTGCTGCGCAAGCGCCGGGTCAGCGTGGCGGTGGGCTGGATCGGGCTCGCGTGGCTGTCGCCGATCTTCGGCACCGCCCTGTACCTGACCTTCGGCATCAACCGGGTCTCGCGCCGCGCGCGGCGGCTGCGGACCAAGCCGTCCGACGCGACGCAGCTGCCCGACACCGACGACGCCGTGGTGCCGGAGGCGCTCTGGCCCCTCGACCGGGCGATCCGGCGGATCACGAGCCTGCCGGCCTTCGCGGGCAACACCGTGCAGATGTTCCGCAACGGCGACGCCGGCTATCCGCAGATGCTGGCGGCGATTCGCGAGGCGCGGTCCAGCATCGGCCTGTCGAGCTACATCTTCCGGGACGACGCCACCGGCCGCGAATTCTGCGACGCCCTCGTGGAGGCGAAGGCCCGGGGCGTGCAGGTCCGCGTCATCATCGACGGGATCGGCGGCGGCTATTTCCGCGCGCCGGTCTACCACCGCCTGACGGCCGCCGGGGTGCCGGCCGCCCTGTTCATGCACTCCGCCCTCCCCTGGCGGATGCCGTTCCTCAATCTGCGCTCGCACAAGAAGCTGCTGATCGTCGACGGGCGGATCGCCTTCACGGGCGGTCTCAACATCTCGCACCCGAACCGCGTCGCCCTGAAGCCCGAGCACCCGATCCGGGACACACATTTCCGCCTGACCGGCCCCGTGGTCGAGCAGCTCGCCGCCGCGTTCGCGGCCGACTGGGCCTTCGTGGACGGCGAGATCCTCGACGGCCCCCCGTGGTTCGTCGACCTCGAGCCCTGCGGACCGAGCGTCGCCCGGGCGGTGACCTCCGGCCCGGACGCGGACGTCGAGAAGATCGAGCAGGTCATCCTCCAGGCGCTCGCCTGCGCGCGCCGGTCGGTGCGCTTCGTGACGCCCTACTTCCTTCCCGACGAGCTGGTGACCGGCGCGCTCGCCCAGGCCGCGACCCGGGGCATCACCGTCGACGTGATCATCCCGCGGGTCAGCGACCATCCCTACATCGACTGGGCGACCCGGGCGCATCTCGACCCGCTGCTGCGGGCCGGCGTGAACGTCTGGCTCGACGAGCCGCCCTTCGACCATTCCAAGGCGATGGTGGTCGACGACATCTGGTGCTTCGTCGGCAGCGCCAACTGGGACATGCGCAGCTTCCGACTCAATTTCGAGCTGAACGTCGAGATCATCGACGCCGACCTCGCCGCCGACCTCGACCGGTTCATGCGCGGCAAGATGGAGGCGCGGCTCAGCCGGGAGGATCTCGCCGCGCGCGGCCTGCCGATCCGTCTGCGCGACGCAGGCGTGCGACTGCTGCTGCCATACCTTTGAACCGGGCGGGGGCGTGCGCCTCCGGCGCCGGGCCGAGATGGACGACGATCGGCCGGTGATCGGAGCGTCCCCGCGGCAGCACCGCGTGCGCGTGGCAGACGAGCCCGCGGGCGAGGCAGCGGTCGAGCCGCAGCGGCAGCACCTCGACCATCGCGTGGGTCGATTGCCGCGGTCCGACGTCGCGGAAGCCCGGGATCAGCGCCGGGCCGACGATATTGTAGTCGCCGAGCACGGCCGCCCGCGGCGGCAGCTCGCTGACGATGCGCCGCAGCTGGCGCCGGTTCAGCATCTGTCCGTGCGACAGGTGGACGTTGGCCACGCCGAACTCGCCGAGATCGAGGATCTGGCAGACCCGGTGCACGAGGGCGCCGGAGGGGAGCGCGATGACCCGGGGCGGCGCCGCCCAGGGCTTCGGGCTCCACATGGCGAGCCCGTGGATCCGGCCCGGCAGGGGCGCCCAGGCGTAGTGGCCGCCGATCCGGTCCAGCAGGAAGCCGATGGCGCGGGTCGCCTCCTGCATCAGCAGCAGGTCGGGCTTCTCCTGCGCGACGAGGGCGGCGACGTCGTCCACCGCCGCGCCGGTGCGCCGCAGCAGGTTCCAGCTCACGATCTTGAAGGGCTGGTGCGGCCGCTCGGCGGGGCGGATCGGCGTGACGGGCAACGGTGCGGGGGTGGAGCGGGCCGGGCGTGCAGCAGGATTCATCGGGCCGGTCTCGTACCTCAACGCGCGGCGCTCCCGCCACCGCCACGCTCTAACGCGCCCGGAGCCGGGACGTTCGACCGCTTTCGCGCCGGGCCCGGGCGCGGTCCGACCTGGGCGCCCCACAGCCCATCGCCGGGCGCCGCTTGAGGCGGACCCGGTCGGCGGCCTAAGAGCCGGCATGGCGACGCCGGCCGCTCCGCGGATCGCCGCGCACCGCCATCCCACCGATCCCGTCCGGAGGCCATGACGGCGTTCAGCTTCATCCATGCCGCCGACCTGCATCTCGGCAGCCCGTTGTCGGGCCTCGCCGCGCGCGACGCGGAACTGGCCCGGCGCCTCGCCGCGGCGAGCCGGCAGGCCTTCGAGGATCTGGTGAGCCAGGCGATCGAGCGGTCGGTCGCCTTCGTCGTTGTCGCGGGCGACGTCTACGACGGCGACTGGGCCGACACCACGATCGGCCTGTTCTTCGCCCGGCAGGTCGCGCGCCTCGACCGCGCCGGCATCCGGACGATCCTCGTGCGCGGCAACCACGACGCCGAGAGCGTCATCACGCGCTCGATCACGCTGCCGGCCTCCGTCCACGTCTTCCCGACCGCCCGCGCCGGCACCCTGCGCCTCGACGCGCTCCGCGTCGCGGTCCACGGCCGCAGCTTCCAGGGCCGGGCGGTGGAGGAGAACCTCTCGCTCACTTACCCGGCCGCCGTGCCGGGCTGGTTCAACCTCGGGGTCCTACACACCTCCTGCACCGGCCACGCTGCCCACGAGACCTACGCCCCCTGCTCGGTCGCCGACCTCGCGGCCCGGGGCTACGAGTACTGGGCGCTGGGCCACATCCACGAGTACGCGGAGCTGTCCCGGGATCCCTGGATCGTGTTCCCCGGCAATCTCCAGGGCCGGAGCGTGCGCGAGTGCGGCGAGAAGGGCGCCGTCGTGGTCGACGTCTCCGACGGTCGGGTGACCGGCGTCAGCCGCCTGCCCCTCGACCGGGCGCGATTCGAGCAGATCACGGTCGACCTCGCGGCGGTGGCCGACGCGCGCGGCGCCGTCGAGGCCGTCGAGGCGGCGCTGAGGCCCCTGGCCGGGATCGCGGCGCGCCGGCTGCTCTTGGTCCGCGTCCACCTCGCCGGGACGACCCGGGCCCACGACGCCCTCGCGGCCGATCGCGAGTCCCTGACGGCCGAGATCCAGGCGGCCGCGCACCGGCTGCACGAGGACATCTGGCTGGAGCGCCTGAAGATCGAGACCCGCCGCCCGCGCGCCGCGGCGGAGCCGACCGGCGCCGCCATCGACCCCGCGGCCCTGCTCGCCGACCTCGACCGCGACCCCGAGTTCCGCGCCCGGGCGAAGGCGGCGCTGGCCGAGATCGGCGGCCGGATGCCGGGGACGGCCGCCGCCGAGGCCGACCTCGACGCGGAGTTCGACGCGCTCTGCGCCGAGGCCGAGGCCCTCGTCCTCGGACGCCTCGGCGGCCGGCACTGCTGAGGCGCGCGCCCATGGACCCCCGATGCGCCTGATCCGCCTCGCCTTGGAGCGCTACGGCGCCTTCACGGACCGCACCGTCGCGTTCCGGCCAGACGCGCGCCTGCACGTCGTGCTGGGCGCCAACGAGGCCGGCAAGAGCACCGCGCTGGCGGCGGTCACCGACCTGTTGTTCGGCTTCGGGAAGACGACGCCCTACGCCTTCCTGCACGACATGCCGCAGCTGCGCCTCGGCGCGGAGATCGCCGCCGCCGACGGCCGCCGGCTGTCCTTCCGCCGCCGGAAGGGCAACAGCCGCACCCTCATCGACGCCGACGACGCGCCGCTCGCCGACGACGCGCTAGCCCCGTTCCTCGGCGGCCTGTCCCGGACGGTGTTCTGCCGGGCCTTCGGACTCGACGCGGCGAGCCTCCGGGCCGGGGGCCGCGAGATGGTCGACGTGGAGGGCGAGGTCGGCGCGAGCCTGTTCGCGGCGGGCTCGGGCCTGCGCGGCCTCACGGAGCTGCAGACGACGCTCGACGCGGAGGCCGACGCCATCTTCGCCCCGCGCCAGGCCAAGCACCGGACCTTCTACCAGGCGCTGGAGCGCCACGAGACGGCCCGGCGGGCGATCCGCGAGCGGGGCCTGCGCGCCGGCGACTGGCGCGCCCTGAACGACGAGATCGCCGCGGCGGCCGCGCAGCTCGAGGCGCTCCGGTCCGAGCAGAAGGCCGGGGCGGTCGCGCGCGCCCGGCTGGAACGGTTCAAGCGCGTCCGCCCGATCATCGCCGAGATCGACGCGCTGGAGCGGCGCATCGCCGCCGAGACCGACCTCGTCGACGCGGATCCCGCCTGGATCGCCCGCCTCGGGGCGGCCCTGGACGCGTGCCGCGCCGCGGACGCCGAGGCGGAGCGGGCCGAAACCGCGCGCGACCGGGCCCGCGGCGAGGCCGAATCGGTGCCGGTCGAGCCGGGGCTGACCCATCGGGCGGACGAGATCCTGGCGGCGTTCAGCGGCACAAGGGAGTTCGAGAAGGGCGGCACCGACCTGCCCCGCATCGAGGGCGACGCCCACAAGGTCGGGCTGGATCTGGAGCGGCTGCGCGCCCGGATCGGCGTGCCCGACCTCGCCGCGCTCGAGGCCCGACAGCCCCCGGACGCCGCGCGGGCGCGGACCGAGCGGCTGATCCGCGACGGTCGGACCCTGGCGGCCGCCGAGGAGCAGATCGCCCGCGAACTCGCCGCCGCCCGCGCCGAGCGGGAACGCCTCGCCCGCGAGGTGGAGGCGGCCGACGCGGCCCGGGACCCGACCCCGCTCCGGGAGGCGCTGAAGCCCCTCGCCCGACTGCACGAGTGGATCGCCGCCCGCGACACCCTCGACGGCGCGATCCGCCGGGAGGCGGCGCTGCTGCGCAACCAGGCCGAGCGGCTGTCGCCGCCGGTGCCCGACCTCGCCGCCCTCGTGCGGACGCCCCTGCCCGCCCCCGACACGGTGGCGCGCTACCGTCAGGGCCTCGAGGCGAAGACCCGCGAGCACGAACGGGCCGCCGACCGGTGCGACGCGGCCCGCCGGCAGGTCGCGGTCACCCGGGCACGGCTGCGCGAGCGCGAGGCCGGCCGGCCCGTCGCCACCCGGGAGCGGCTCGACGCCCTGCGGTCAACCCGCGACGCGGCGTTCGCGCCGCTGCGCGACGCCCTCGCGGCCGGCCGGGCGGCCGCCGTCGCCGAGGTCGCGGCCTTCGAGCGCGCGCTCCTCGAGGCCGACCGCGTCGCGGACGAGCGCGCCTCCGACGCCGCCCGGGTCGCCGCCCACGCGGCCGACCTGGAACGGCTCGCCGCCGAGGAGGCGGAGGCCGCGCGAGCCGACGACGTCCTCGCCGGTCTCGCCGCGGAGATCGCGGCGGGCGAGGCGGCGTGGCGCGAGGCGTGGCGGCCCGCCGGGCTCGTGCCCGGTCCTCCGGCCGAGATGGCGGCCTGGCTCGCCGAGGTGGAGAGCCTGATCGAGGCCGAGCAGCGCCTCGCCGCGCAGCGGATCGAGGCCGACCGGCTCCTGGCACGGATCGAGGCCGCGCGGGGGCCCCTGGCCGACCTGCGCAGCCGCGCCGGCCTCGACGCCGCGCCGGACCTCGAGATCGCCGCCGCGCTGGACGGTCTCGAAGTGCGGATCGCCGCCCTGGCGAGCCGCTGGGAGGCCAACCTGCAGACCGCCGGCCTGCTGCGCGCGGCCGGACTGTCCGTCGCGCGGCTGGAGGCGAGCCTCGCGGAGACCGCCGCCCGCCGGGCCGCCTGGCGGGCCGACTGGGAGGCGGCGCTGCTGCCCCTCGGCCTCGACGGCACGGCCGGTCCGGAGGAGGCCGAGGGCGCGCTGGAGGCGTGGCGCAGCGTGCCCGACCGGCTGGCGGAGCGGGCCGCCCTACAGCGCCGCTCGGCGGGGATCCGCCGGGACATGGATGCGTTCCGAGCCAACGCCGCCGCCCTGGTCGAGGCCCTGGCGCCCGACCTCGCGGAGGTGTCGCCCGCCGGCGCGGTCCGATCGCTCCACGGCCGCCTCGTCGCCGCGCAGGCCCGCGAGGCGCGCCGCGCCGAGCTCGACCGCCGCCGCGACGAGGCCGAGGCCGCCCATCGCGGCGCCTGCGACTCGCGCGACGCGGCGCGGGCGACGCTCGCCCGGCAGGTGGCCGAGGTGATGCCGGACCTCGCTGCGGCACCGACGCCGGAGATCGACCGGCTGTTCGGCCGCCTCAGCGCGCGGGAGGCGCTGCGCGCCGAGCGCCTGCGGCTCCGCGTCACGCTCGCGGGCGCGGCCGACGGGCTTCCGGAGGCCGAGCTGCGCGCCGGCCTGGAGACCGTGTCGCCGGAGGCGATCGAGGCGGAGCTGGCGCGGCTGTCGCTCGAGGCCGACGAGCAGGCCGAGCGCGGGCAGGTCATCTTCGCGGACCGCGACCGGGCGGAGCGGCGGCGGGCGGAGCTCGAGGGCGGCACCGGCGCCGAGCTGGCCCTCGCGGAGCGCAAGGCCGCTGAGGCGGATCTCCAGGCGGCTTCCCGCTCCTGGGCCGTCTTGCGGCTCGCCGGGCTGATGCTCGGGCAGGCGGTCGCCCGCCACCGCGCGGGGCAGCAGGACCCGCTCGTCACCCGGGCGGGCGCGCTGTTCCAGGCTCTCACCGGCGGCGCGTTCTCCGGTCTGGCGCAGATCTACGACGAGGCCGACACGCCGAAGCTCGCCGGGCAGCGCGCCGGCGGCGGCACGGTCGCCATCGAGGGCATGAGCGAGGGCACCCGCGACCAGCTCTATCTCGCCCTGCGGCTGGCCTATCTGGAGGATTACGCCGGCCGCGCCGAGCCGGCCCCGTTCATCGGCGACGACCTGTTCTCGACCTTCGACGAGACCCGGACCGGCTACGGCCTCGATGCGCTGGCGGCGATCGGCGCCCGGGTCCAGCCGATCCTGTTCACGCACCACCGCCACGTCGCGGACATCGCTCGCGACCGGCTCGGCGACGCCGTCGACGTGGTGACGCTCTAGGCGTCGCCGGCGGAGGGGTCGTTCGTCCCCTCCCCGGCCACCGCGTCTCAGCCGCCCGCGCCCCCGAGGTAGCGCGCCTCCAGATGGGCCCGGAACGCCGCCGTGCCCAGCCTCGTCCCGGTGGCGCGGGTGAGGAGGTCGTCGGTGTCGAGCAGGCTCCCCACCGCGTGGACATGCGTGCGGAGCCAGTCCCGCAGGGGCCCGAAATCGCCCTGCGCGAGGCAGCCCGGCAGCGCCGGCTCGGCCGCGCGGGCCGCCCGGAACAGCTGCGCGGCCGCCAGGGCGCCGAGCGTGTAGGTCGGGAAATACCCGAAGGCCCCGCTCGGCCAGTGGATGTCCTGGAGGCAGCCGACCCGGTCGTCGGGCACCGTGAGCCCGAGGAGATCGCGCAGGCCGTCGTTGAATGCCCCCGGCAGGTCGCGCACCGCGAGGTCGCCCGCGATCATCGCGGTCTCCAGCCGGTAGCGCAGGAGGATGTGGGCCGGATAGGTCGCCTCGTCGGCATCCACGCGGATGAAGCCCGGCGCGACCCGGGTGTTGAGCGCGTGCAGGTTCTCCGGCGACCATTCCGGCCCGGACCGCCCGAACGCCGCCTGCAGGAGCGGCGCCAGGAAGCTGAAGAACTCCCGGCTCCGGCAGGCCTGCATCTCCACGATGAGCGACTGGCTCTCGTGCAGGCTCATCCCCCGCGCCGCGCCGACCGGCTGGTTGCGCCACGCCGCCGGCCGGCCCTGCTCGTAGAGGGCGTGCCCGGTCTCGTGGAGAACGCCCATCAGCGCCCGGCCGAAATCGGCCGCGTCGTAGCGCGTCGTGATCCGCACGTCGTCGGTGGCGCCGCCGCAGAACGGGTGCAGGCTGATGTCGAGCCGGCCGCGGGTGAAGTCGAAGCCGACCGCCTCCATCAGCTTCAGGCCGAGGTCCCGCTGCACCGCCACGTCGAACGGGCCGGCGAGCGGGAGCGGCGCCGGCCGGGACGCCTGGATCTCCCGGGCACGGGCGATCAGGGCCGGCAGCCAGCCGGTCAGGTCCGCGAAGAGCGGGTCGATCGTCGCCCGGCGCATGCCGGGATCGTAGCTGTCGAGGAGCGCGTCGTAGGGATCGAGGCCGAGGGCCGCGCCCTTCGCCTGGCCGATCTCCCGCTGGAGCCGCAGCACCTCGGCGAGGTGGGGTTCGAGGCGGGCGAAATCGGCGTCGCGCCGCGCCTCGCGCCAGACCATCTCCGAGCGGGACACGGCGCGGGAGCTGGCCTCGACGAGGTCGCGGGGGACCGCCGTGGCGTGGGCCTGTGCGCGGCGCATCTCCCGCAGGTTGGCGGCGGGCCAGGGCTCGAGGCCCCCGCCCTGCTCGGCCGCCGCGAGCTCCTCGGCGGCCTCGGGGGCGGTGAGCATCCCGTGGGCGAGCCCGCGCAGGATCGCGAGCTGGTCCCCGCGGGCCTCGGCGGCGCCGTCCGGCATCAGGGTCTGCGCGTCCCATCCGAGGATCCCGGCCGCGCCCTCCAGGGCGGCGAGCCGGGCGAAGCGCTGTTCGAGGGTCTGATAGGCGGTCATGCGGTCTCCGGTCGGGTACGTCTCGCGGCGCGATGCGGCGGGTCTCATCCCGCCTGAAGCATCTCCAGTTCCAGCCAGCGGTCCTCCGCCTGCGACAGCTCGGTCTCGGCCTGGGCCAGCATGGTCGAGGCCTTGTCGAACCGGGCCGGGTCGCGGGCGTAGAGCTCGGGGTCGGCGAGGATCGTGCGGAGCTGGGCGATCGCCGCCTCCAGCTTCTCGATGCGGGCCGGCAGGGTCTTCAATTCGTGCTGGTCCTTGAAGCCGAGCTTGGGCTTGCCCGACGGCTGGGCGGCCGGCGCGGCGGCGCGCTCGCGCGACTCCTTCGCCTTCGGCGCGACGGTCCGCGCCTCGACGCCCTGGCCGCGCTGGACCAGCATGTCGCTGTAGCCGCCGGCATACTCGACCCAGCGGCCGGCGCCCTCCGAGACCAGCACGCTGCCGGCCACGCGGTCGAGGAAGTCGCGGTCGTGGCTCACCAGGATCAGCGTGCCCTGGTAGTCGCCCAGCATCTCCTGGAGCAGGTCGAGGGTCTCGAGGTCGAGGTCGTTGGTGGGCTCGTCGAGGACGAGGAGGTTGGCCGGCTGGGCCAGGGCGCGGGCGATCAGCAGCCGGTTGCGCTCGCCGCCGGAGAGAACCGAGACCGGCGTGCGCGCCTGCTCGGGCGTGAACAGGAAGTCCTTGAGGTAGCCGATCACGTGGCGGCTCTGGCCGTTCACCGTGACGCTGTCGCCGCGGCCGCCGGTCAGCACGTCGGGGACGGTCATCCCGGGCTCCAGCACGGCGCGGGCCTGATCGAGCACCACCGGCAGCAGGTTGGTGCCGAGCACCACCTGCCCGGCATCCGGCGCGAGCCGGCCCATCAGCAGGTTGATCAGGGTACTCTTGCCCGCGCCGTTCGCCCCGACGATGCCGAGCCGGTCGCCCCGCATCACCCGCAGGGACAGCCCGTCGACGATCCTGCGCTCGCCGTAGCTCTTCGCGATGTCGCGGGCCTCGACGACGAGGCTCCCCGAAGATTCCGCGTCTGAGGCCTGCATGCTGACGCTGCCCACCGGGCGACGCACCTCGCGGCGGTTCTGCCGGAGTTCGTGCAGGTTGCCGAGGCGGCGGACGTTGCGCTTGCGCCGCGCGGTGACGCCGTAGCGCAGCCAGTGCTCCTCGGCGGCGATCTTGCGGTCGAGCTTGTGCTGGTCCCGCTCCTCTTCCTCGAAGAAGGCGTCGCGCCACGCCTCGAAGCTGGAGAAGCCCTGGTCGATCCGGCGGGTCTCGCCGCGGTCGAGCCAGATCGTGGCCCGCGACAGGGCCGAGAGGAAGCGCCGATCGTGGCTGATCAGCACGAGGGCCGCGCGGGTGCCCTTCAACTCCGTCTCGAGCCACTCGATCGCAGGCAGGTCGAGATGGTTGGTGGGCTCGTCGAGGAGCAGCACGTCGGGCTCGGGGGCGAGCGCCTGCGCCAGCGCGGTGCGGCGCCCCTCGCCGCCGGAGAGCTTGCTCGGATCCTCCGCGCCGGTCAGGCCGAGGCTCTCCAGCAGGTAGCGGGCGCGGTGGGTCGATTCGCCCGGCGGCAGGCCGGCCTCGACGAAATCCAGGGTGGTGGCGAAGCCCGTGAAATCCGGCTCCTGTGCGAGGTAGCGGATCGTCGTGCCGGGCTGGACGAAGCGCCGGCCCCGGTCGGGCTCCGTGAGGCCCGCGGCGATCTTCATGAGCGTCGACTTCCCCGACCCGTTCCGGCCGACGAGGCAGGTGCGCTCGCCCGGCGCGATGGCGAGGCTCGCGCCCGTGATCAGCGGCGTGCCGCCGAAGGTGAGCGCGACGTCCTGGAGGGTGAGGAGCGGGGGAGCGGCCATGGGCCGGCTTATGGCAGCGCGGGGCGGCCTGTTCAAACAGAGCCGCCCCCGTCGGTCGGCGCCCGGTCAGGCGATCGGGTTGGCCGGTCCCGTCGGCGGGCTGATCTCGGGCACGCCCGGATCGTTGACGGGGATCTCGGGCGGCTGGATGCCCGGCGCCTCCGCCGGGGTGTTCCCGGGGATCTCCGGCCCGGGCGGCTGGGTCGGCGCCTGCGGCGGATCGTAGGGGCGGTCCGGCACCGGCGTCGGCTGCGGCGGCACCTCGGGGACCTGCCCCGGGTCGGCGAGCGTGAAATCGGGCACCGTCATCCTCCGCGAGACCGGTGGTGCACAGCGGCACCGGTCCCGCGGAAACAGAGTGCGGCGGATCCGGTTCCGGAGGGCTACTTCTTCGTCAGCAGGAGGTTGCCCTCCTTGCTCGCCACCTTCTGGATCTTCTCGGCGAACAGGGCGAGGAGGAACGGCAGCTTCACCTCGAGGCGCACGCTCTCCGCGCCCACGTCGATCGTGCCGGCGATCTTCTGCGCCACCGCGGACACGCCGAAATCGAGCCGGTCGCCCGTCCAGGCGAGCTGGTCCACCGTGATTCCGCTCTTGGCCAGGAGGGCCCGCGCCTGATCCGTGCCGTGCTCCAGGCGCCGCTTGGCCTCGTCGCGGCCGAGGTCGTGCGGGATGTCGACGATGAGGGGCTTGGGCATGGGCGGGTGATCCGAGCTGAACCCGGCAGCAGATGGTGCGTCCGGGTCCGACAGACAACGCCCCGGAGGCCGCCCCGCCCGCGCGGGGCGGAGGCGCGCCGGGGCGCTCGATGCCCGTGAAGGGTCAGTGCACGACCTGCAGCGACACGTAGCTGACGCCGCCCATGCCGAGGGCGCGGGCGGAGCCGCGCGACAGGTCGATGATGCGGCCGCGCACGAACGGACCGCGGTCGTTGATGCGCACGACGATCGAGCGGCCGGTCCGCTTGTTCTCGACGCGGACCCGGGTGCCGAACGGCAGGCTGCGATGGGCGGCGGTCAGTCCGTTGGGGTTGAAACGCTCACCGTTGGCGGTGCGATGGCCGCTCCCGTACCAGGAGGCCGCTCCGCTCTGGGCGGCGGCCGGGAGGCTGGTTCCGACGACGGTGGACAGCATTCCAAGCGAGACAACGAGCTTACCGAAACCGAACGACATTCTCGACGCATTCCCATTGTTTTTGTCGGGGCGGCGCCAGTCGTGCCCGAAACGGGCCGGAATATGGCAGGCTTTTTCGGGCTGTCGGGATCACATTTTGGCCGATTTCGCGCTGGTCATCTCCATTACATGGCGGCTTATTTCGGTTTATTTCCGCTCTTGTTGCGGGTGATGCATTGGCGTGTGGTTCTGCGTATTCAGCAAGAACTGCTCGCCTCCGTCGGGGAGGGTGCAAAATAGGACATCATTCTTAAGCCTTGCGCGGAGCGTGACCCTGCGTCCCGCTGAGGTGGAAGCGCGACCCGCCCGGCGCCCCTGGCACGACGATGATTGTCGTGCGCGGCTGTTTCCCAAGCACAGGCTGCCGCGGCCGCGCGCGACCCGCAGGGATAGAGTGTTGTCGCCCGATCCCGGCGGCGCGGCGCGGCCGGGTAACGGTTGCTTAATCTGTCGGAGGATTGTCCGGGCGCCCGGTCGGCAAAATCTGCAGCCCCAGAACGGGACGCGCCGGACGCGAAATCGACAACGTGACCTTTACCGTACCCGGCGCATGGTCTGCCGGTCAGTCGCGTAACCGGTGTTTGCCATGGCTTCCCCGCGTACCGTGGCTGCCGACGCCGTCGCCCGGAAACAGGTCTCGCGTGCCGGGCGGCCCGCGTCGGCGCCACGGATGGGTCTCGTACCCGCCCAGCGTTCTCTGCCCCTCGACCAGGTACTCGTCGGGGACTGCATCGCGGCCATGAACGCCTTGCCGGCGTCGAGCGTCGACTGCGTGTTCGCCGATCCGCCCTACAACCTTCAGCTCGGTGACGCCGGCCTCCTGCGCCCGGACCAGAGCCGCGTCGACGCGGTCGACGACGACTGGGACAAGTTCGCGACCTTCGAGGCCTACGACACCTTCACCCGGGACTGGCTCGCCGCCTGCCGCCGCGTGATGAAGCCGAACGCGACCCTCTGGGTGATCGGGTCGTACCACAACATCTTCCGGGTCGGGAGCGCGTTGCAGGATCTCGGTTACTGGATCCTCAACGACATCGTCTGGCGCAAGGCCAACCCGATGCCGAACTTCCGCGGCAAGCGCTTCACCAACGCCCACGAGACCCTGATCTGGGCCTCGCGCTCGGCCGACTCGAAGGGCTACACCTTCCATTACGAGGCGCTGAAAGGGGGCAACGAGGACCTCCAGATGCGCTCGGACTGGTTCATCCCCCTCTGCACCGGCGAGGAGCGGCTGAAGGATGCGGAGGGCCGCAAGGTCCACCCGACCCAGAAGCCCGAGGCTCTGCTCGCCCGGACGCTGCTCGCGGCGACCAATCCCGGCGACGTGGTGCTCGACCCGTTCTTCGGCACCGGCACGACCGGCGCCGTCGCCAAGCGCCTCGGCCGCCGCTTCATCGGCATCGAGCGCGAGGCGATCTACGCCGAGGCGGCCCGGGAGCGGATCGCCGCCGTGGAGACCCTGTCGAGGGCCGCCCTCATGGTGGCGCCGACCAAGCGCGCCGAGCCGCGGGTCCCGTTCCTGTCGGTGATCGAGGCGGGCCATATCCGGCCGGGCGAGACCGTGACCGACGAGCGCCGCCGGTTCCGCGCCACGGTGCGCCCGGACGGCCAGCTCGACAACGGCCTCGTCATCGGCTCGATCCACAAGATCGGCGCGCTCGTGCAGGGCCTGCCGGCCTGCAACGGCTGGACCTTCTGGCACGTGGAGCGCGGCGGCAAGCCGGTGGTGATCGACAGCTACCGGGCCGGGCTCCGGCAGGCGATGGCCAACGGCTGAGCCAGCACACCGTCTCTGCGAGCGGAGCGAAGCAGACCAGCAGCGGCACGCAGACAGATGTCGCGCTGCCCTGGGTCGCTTCGCTGCGCTCGCGATGACGGTCGGCTACCGCTTCCGGGCCGGCCCCGGCCGCCGCGGCGATGACCGGGCCCGCGCCGGTGCGGGCGATGGCTCGACCTCGCCTTCGAACAGTTCGTCCGTCTCCTGCGGCGGCACCGGCGCCGGCTTCGGCTGGGGCTTCGGGACGGCCCGCACGCGCGGTCGGGGCTCGGGATCCGGCATCGAGACCGGTGGCTCCATCGCCGCCAGCAGCGGCATCGGCGGCGGCTCCTTCCGCGGGCGCCCGCGCGGCTTCTTCTCGGGTTCCGGCTTCGGGTCGAAGGCGTGCGTCAGGACCTTGCGCATGAGGCCGGGCAGCGGTTCGTCCGCGAGGGCGCCGCGCGGCGTGAAGCGCATGCCGGCCGGAGCCGGCGTCGCCAGCGCGACGCGGGCCACGAACACCGTCAGCTCCAGGGGAAAATGCGTGAAGCCGTGGCGGACGAGGCCCGGGAGCCGCTTCCACCGCGCGTCGAGGGGCGCGTCCAGCAGGGCGGCGGCCACGTCGTAATCCGGCTCCCAGGCGCTCCCCGGCGGCTCGGCCATGTTGCCGAGCAGCCCCTCGGGGGCGCGGGTCCGCAGCAGCACCGCCTCGTCGCCGCTGCGGATCGCCACGAAGGCGGCGCCGCGGCGGAGCGCCCCCTTGGCGACCCTGATCTTGCGCGGGAAGGTCTCCTGCGTGCCGAGCGACCGCGCCCGGCAGGGCCGCATCCACGGGCAGAGCGCGCAGGCGGGGCGCTTGGGCGTGCAGATCGTCGCGCCGAGATCCATGAGCGCCTGGGCGAAGTCGCCCGGCCGCTCCTGCGGGACGAGCGCCTGCGTCAGGCGGCGGATCTCCGGCCGGCTGCCCGGGAGCGGCGCCTCCACCGCGTAGGCCCGGCTCAGGACCCGCTCGACATTGCCGTCGACGGCGGCCTCCGGCCGGTCGAACGCGATCGCGGCGATCGCGCCGGCCGTGTAGGCGCCGATTCCCGGGAGCTTGCGCAGGCCCTCGGCGGTGTCGGGGAAGCGGCCGCCGGCCGCCGCGACCGCCTTCGCGCAGGCGTGCAGATTGCGCGCGCGGGAGTAGTAGCCGAGGCCGGCCCAGGCCGACATCACCGCCTCCTCGGGGGCCTCGGCCAGGGCGAAGATGTCGGGGAAGCGCGTCAGGAAGCGCTCGAAATACGGCCGCACCGCCGCGATGGTGGTCTGCTGCAGCATCACCTCGGACAGCCAGACCCGGTAGGGATCGGGGACCGCGCCGGCAAGCGCCCGCCAGGGCAGCACCCGCCGATGCCGGTCGTACCAGGCGAGCAGGTCGTCGGCGCGCGGTCCGGGACCGGCTTCAGGATCCGTGGCTGTGCGAGGCGGCATGGGCGGGTCGACAGGGGTCGCGCTGCATAGCCGGAGCGCCGCGGCGATCATAGGGCGGCGAAAGCGCCGGCGCGTGCTCCCTTCGTCAACCATCCTGCGCTAACCTTCGCGGATCCACGGGGCCGGAACCACCATGGCGCGCGTCAAACCGCTGGCCGAACTGATCGAGAGTTGCATCGGGCCGGCCTTCGCGGCGCAGGGTTTCGCCTCGACCGACATCCTGGCCGCGTGGCCGGAGATCGTCGGCGAGCGGCTGGCCCGCTACTGCCGCCCGTCCAAGCTGGAATGGCCGAAGCGCCGCCGGAGCGAGTCCGCCGCGCCCGAATCCGGCACGCTGGTCGTGCGCGTCGAGGGCGTCTTCGCGCTCGAGTTGCAGCATCTCGCGCCGGTGGTGATCCAGCGGATCAACGCCCATTACGGCTGGGCCTGCGTCTCCCGGATCGTGCTGCAGCAGGACCGGGTCGGGCGCGCCGGCCGGGCGCCCGCCCGGGCGCGGGTCGATCCGGCCGCCGCCGTCGAGGTCCAGCGCGCCGTGGCGGGAATCGCCGATGACGGCCTGCGCGCGGCCCTCGACCGCCTCGGCACCGCCGCCGTGGCGACGCGCCCGGAGCGGTGAACGGTCGATTCGGTCACCTTGCCAGGACGGTCGCGCCCGAGTACCGGCATCCGGACGCCACGACTGATCAATCCGGCGGAGCCTGCCCGATGACGACGCGACGCGACGCTCTCAAATTCTCCGGCCTCGCCCTCGGCGCCGGCCTCGCCCTGCCGTATCTCGGACGTCCCGCCCGGGCGCAGAATTCCGAGATGGCGGCCCTGCTGCAGCCGGGACCCCTCGGCGATGTCTGGCTCGGCCCGGCGGACGCCAAGTGCACGATCATCGAGTACGCCTCGATGACCTGCTCACACTGCGCGGCCTTCCACCGGACCACGTGGCCGACCCTGAAGGAGCGCTACATCGACACCGGCAAGGTGCGGTTCACGCTGCGCGAATTCCCCCTCGACCCGCTGGCCACCGCGGCCTTCATGCTGGCGCGCTGCCAGGGCGATGCCAAGTACTACCCGATCACCGACCTGCTGTTCGATCAGCAGGCGGCCTGGGCCTTCACGCCGAAGCCCGTGGACGCGCTGGAGCAGATGCTCCGACAGGCGGGCTACAACAAGCAGACCTTCGAGGCCTGCCTGAAGGACCAGAAGATCTACAGCGCGGTCAACGCCGTGAAGCAGCGCGGCCTCGACGTCTTCAAGGTGGATTCGACCCCGACCTTCTTCATCAACGGCGAGCGCTACACCGGCGAGATGACCGTCGAGGGTATGGAGAAGGTGATCAAGCCGATCATCGGCGCCTGATCGACCCGCCGGGGCCTCGCGCGCGGCGCGGCTCCGGCGCATCGCACAAAGTTGGAATACCAAACTAAAATCAATTACTTACGGTGTATGGGGTTCGCCTTGACACTCAAGATAGGCGAAACTATGGTGCGCCCCGCTTGCTGGGGGTGTCCAGCCGGTTCCACAGCCTCCCGCCCGACGAGTTTTGAGCCGTGAACGGCGACGATCCGAGGGACGGGAGAGGGACCGAGCAGACGCCGACGGACAGCGAACTCTCCGCGAGGCTCAGACGTCTCGAGACGCAGATCGAACGGAAGCGGCCGCAGGCTGCTCCCGGTCATTCCACGCGCCCTCGGAACGGCGGGCCATCCTCGCTGGGCCAGGCCATGACGCTCTCCACGGAGTTCGTCGCGGGCGTGATCGCGGGGGGCATACTCGGCTGGATCGTCGATCATGTCTTCGGGACGAAGCCCTGGGGCCTGATCGTCCTCCTGATGCTGGGGTTCGTCGCGGGGGTCTACAACGTGATGCGGGCGTCGGGTTTCGCCGGCGCGCGTCCGGGACGGCGCGATCGGCAGGAGCCATAAGGCGCGCCGGTCAGTGGGGAATGTGGGGCGGCCGACACCCGTCGGCGCGCCGGACAAGAAGGGCGGAAGCGGGAATGGCGGTCACGATCGACCCGATCCATCAGTTCGAGCTGAAGCCGCTCGTGTCGCTGGGCCATATCGGCCACCAGCAGCTCGCGTTCACGCAGTCGGCCCTCTACATGTTCGCCGCCGTCGGCGTGATCGCGCTCATCACCATCGTGGCGACCGCGTCCCGCTCGGTCGTTCCGGGCCGCATGCAGTCGCTGGCCGAGATCTTCTACGAATTCATCGCCGACACAGTGCACCAGGCGACGGGCGACGGCGGCAAGCGGTTCATGCCGCTCGTGTTCTCGCTGTTCATGTTCGTGCTCGTCCTGAACCTGTTCGGGATGATCCCCTACGCTTTCGCGGTGACCAGCCACCTGATCATCACCTTCGGCCTCGCCGCGCTGGTGATCTCCACCGTGGTGATCTTCGGCGTGATGAAGCACGGCACCCACTTCTTCGGCCTGTTCGTGCCGTCGGGCGTGCCGAAGCCGCTCCTCGCGATCCTGGTCCCGATCGAGGTGATCTCGTTCATCTCGCGCCCGATCAGCCTGTCGGTCCGTCTGTTCGCCAACATGCTGGCCGGCCACATCGCGATGAAGATCTTCGCGTTCTTCGTGGTCCAGCTCCTTCTCGCGGGCGCCTGGAGCGTGCTATCGCCGCTCCCGCTGTTCCTGACGATCGCGCTGACCGCTCTCGAGTTCCTCGTTGCGGCGCTTCAGGCCTACGTCTTCGCGACGCTGACGGCGATCTACCTCAACGACGCCCTTCACCCCGGCCACTGATCGGCCGGCTCCACCCGCCGCAAACGTCACCGCACGTTTCGATCTGAAGAGACCTCAGGAGTTACCATGGATCCCGTCGCTGCGAAGTACATCGGCGCCGGCCTCGCCTGCCTCGGCATGGCGGGTGCGGGCATCGGCCTCGGCAACCTGTTCGGTCAGTTCCTCGCCGGCGCCCTTCGCAACCCGTCCGCGGCCGACGGCCAGCGCGCCACCCTGCTCCTGGGCTTCGCCCTCACCGAGGCGCTCGGCATCTTCTCGCTGCTGATCGCGCTGCTGCTGCTCTTCGCCGTCTGATCGGCGCCGGAGACCGCGGTCCCCGCGGTCTCCTCACGGGCCCCGGCCCGATGAACGGGTGGACGCTCCCGCGACGGGGCGTCCGCCTTCGTCCGTCACCGCGCCGGCGGTGGCCTCAGCGAACGGTGTCAGTGTAGCGGTCTCATGGCGCAGCCCAATCCCCTCACCACGCCGCCCCCGGGCGCCGACACGCAGGTCGTGCCGGGCCATGTCGAGCATACGGAAGCGCATTCCGGCGCCTTCCCGCCCTTCGAGACCTCGGGCTTCCTGGCGCAGCTGATCTGGCTCGCCCTGGCCTTCGGCCTCCTCTACTACCTGATGGACAAGATCGCGCTGCCGCGGATCCAGTCGATCCTGCACGCCCGCGCCGAGCGCCTGCGTGCCGACCTGGACCAGGCGCAGGCGATGAAGGCCGAGGCGGATGCCGCCGGCGTGGCCTTCGAGACCGCCCTCCGGGACGCCCAGGGCAAGGCGCGCGACATCGCGCAGACCACCCGGAACGAACTGGCCGCGGAAGCCGAGACCAAGCGCAAGGCGCTGGAGGACGAGCTGAACGCCAAGCTCTCTGCCTCCGAGGCGACGATCCGCACGCGGACCGAGGCCGCCATGGGCAACGTCCGCTCGATCGCGGGTGAGGCCGCGTCGGCCATCGTCGAGCGTCTGACCGGGCAGGCCCCGGACCGGACGAGCCTCGACCGCGCCCTCGACGCCACCGCACACTGACGGGATCCCACGATGCTGCTCGAAGCCGAATTCTGGGTCGCCGTCGCGTTCGTCATCTTCATGGGCATCGCCTGGAAGGCCGGCGCCTTCTCGACGATGCTCAAGGGCCTGGACGGGCGCGCCAACCGCGTCCGCCACGAGCTCGACGAGGCCAAGCGCCTGCGCGAGGAGGCCGCCGCCGTGCTGGCCGACTACAAGCGCCGCCGCGCCGAGGCCGAGAAGGAGGCCGAGTCGATCGTCGCCGGTGCCCGCGAGGAGGCCCAGCGCGCCGCCGAGGAAGGCCACCGCAAGCTGGACGATTTCCTGGCCCGCCGCACCAAGGCCGCCGAGACGAAGATCGCCCAGGCGGAAGCCCAGGCCGAGGCTCAGGTCCGCGCCGCCGCCGCGGAGGCCGCCGTGAAGGTCTCGGAGACGATCCTGCGCGAGCGGATGCAGGGCGACGCCGCCCAGAACCTGATCCGCGCGAGCCTCGGCGAGGTGCGGACCCGCATGCGTTCCTGATCCGGACGCAGCAGCGCGACGTTCACGAAAGCCGCCTCCGGGCGGCTTTTTTCATGGTCGACGGCCCCCGTCGGCCGACGCGATCCCGCCCGGCGCGGGATCGGGGGACGGGCCGCGCAGGACGCGCTTCCGACGCCGGGCGGAATCGGCGCGCGCCGCGGCGAACATCGAGGCCGTGACCGGCGTTCCCGACCCGTGAGGATGCGGAGACGTCATGGCGGAGAGACCACGGATCGTGATCGTCGGCGGCGGCGTCGCCGGGATCGAGGTGGCGACCAGCCTCGGACGCGGCGGCCGGGCCGACGTCACCCTCGCCGATCGCAGCCTCTCGCACGTCTGGAAGCCGATGCTGCACACCTTCGCGGCGGGTACGGCCCGGGCCGACCGGCAGAAGGTGGATCTCTTCGCCCAGGCGCGCCGCAACGGCTTCCGGTTCCAGCCCGGCGCCCTCGTGGGCATCGACCGGGCGGCCAGGCGCGTCCGGCTCGCGGTCGAGGCCGCGGAGGGGGTTCCGGAAGTGGAGCGCGCCTACGACCTGCTGGTGCTCGCCATCGGCAGCCGCGCCAACGATTTCGGCACGCCGGGCGTGGCCGAGCATTGCCTGACCATCGACGACCTGACCGAGGCCGAGCACTTCCACGAACAGCTGCGGTGCCATCTCCTGGCCCGGCTCGACGGCGGCGGCCTGCTGGAGATCGCCATCGTGGGCGGCGGTGCGACCGGCGTCGAGCTGGCCGCCGAGCTCAAGCACGCCATCAACCTCTTCGCGGCCTACGGCTCGCCCGACCTGCCGGGGCGCCTGCGCCTGACGCTGATCGAGAGCGGGCCGCGCCTGTTGCCGGCCTTCCCCGAGAAGGTGTCGCGCGCCGCCGCCCGCACCCTGTCGGATCTCGACGTCGAGGTCCGGACCGGCGCGACGGTGACGGCCGCGGACGCGGACGGGTTCATCCTGAAGGACGGCCGCCGCATCCCGGCCGGGCTGAAGGTTTGGGCCGCCGGCGTCAAGGCGCCGGACGTGCTCGCCGGCCTCGACGGCCTGGAGCGCTCGCGGGCCGGGCAACTCGTCGTCTGCCCGGACCTGCGCACGACCCGGGATCCGGCCATCATCGCCCTCGGCGACTGCGCCAGCCTCACCGACTGCCGGACCGGCCACCCCGTTCCGGCAACCGCGCAGGCCGCACGCCAGCAGGCGCAGCATCTCGCGCGCCATCTCGGCCGCGCGCTGGCCCGCGGGGATTCGCCCGACGCGGACCTGCCTCCGTTCCACTATGCCGAGAAGGGCGCGATCGTCTCGCTCGCGGATTTCAACGGCTGGGGCACGCTCGGCCGCTACACGTTCGGCGGCGGGCGCCTGAACGGGCTCTCGGCGCGGCTGACGCACGACCTCCTCTACCGGCAGCACCAGATCGGGCTCTACGGGCCGCTGCGCGGGACGATGACCTGGGTCCTCGACGATCTCGACCACCTGATCAGCCCGCCGGTGCGGCTCGACTGAGGCGGTCGGCGCGGATCCGTCGTCGCGGGCGACGCGCGGTGCCGCCCGGCTGCCCGGTCCTCGGCCCAAGTTCTCGGTCTCAGTCCGGACGTTCGCCCTCGACCGCCTTGGTCTCCTCGACCTCGGGGGCGACCTGCCCGTAGTTCAGCACCGCCACCAGCGCCACGCCGCCGAACGTGTTGCCGAGCAGCGTCGGAAGGAAGAACTTCACCGCGTAATCGTGCAGCGAGGCGGCGCCCGTGACCACGAGGTAGAAGGCCTCGACGGAGCCGGCCACGATGTGGGCGAGGCTGCAGAGCGCCACCAGCCACGTCATCAGGAGGATCACGAACGGCGCCGCGCTGGCGGTGGCCGGCAGGAACCAGACCATCAGGGCGATCATCCATCCGGCGAAGACGGCCTTGATGAAGGTCGCCCAGAAGCCGTGCGCGATGGCGTCGTGGCTGATCTCCGCGAAGGCCCGGAGGACCGGAGGCTCGAAGGCGCCGGAATAGGCCAGCAGCGTCGCGATCGCGAGCGTTCCCAGGATGTTGCCCGACAGCACGATCATCCAGAGCCTGACGACGCGGAGCGCCGTCTTCACGGAGCGGTCGTGCAGGAGCGGCAGGATCGGCGTGATGGTGTTCTCGGTGAAGAGCTGCTGGCGCCCGAGGACGACGACCAGGAACCCGACCGCGTAGCCCATCGAGCTGACGATCTTGGCCCAGTCGGTCTCCGGGAGATGGCTTCGCAGCACGCCCGGCACGATCAGCGACAGGGCGATGCTGAGCCCGGCCGCGAAGGCGGAGAGGAACAGCGCGAGGCCGTGGCGGCGCAGCTCCTCGTCGCCCTCGAGCCGGATGACCTCGTGCAGGACGTAGGCGTCGGGCCGGCCGATCTCGGAGACTTCCTTCAGCAGTTCGTCCCGGCGCGTCTCGGGGTCGGCCCGCTTGTCCTTGTCCCGCACCATCCGACAGCTCCGCTACGCAACACGATCGATCGGACGGGACAGGTCAGGCCGAGAGCCGCGCCAGCAGGGCCTCGACGGCGCCGCGCGCCTCGGCGAGGGCCTCCGGGTCCCGGCTGCGCACGACGATCCGGTTGCGGAAGCCCTCCGGCGTGATCGCCGGGTACGAGCCGATGGAGACGGCTTGCCGCGCCCTCGCGATCTCGCCGAGGCCGCCCGCGTAGCTGCCCTCCGGGAGGCCGGCCGCCTCGATCGTCTCGGACAGCATCGCGGCGCCGCCCGTCAGCGTCGGGGCGATCGAGTCCAGCATGGCCTGCATGATGCTGGGCACGCCGGCCATCACGTGGACGTTGCCGATGCGGAAGCCCGGCGCCTTCGAGACGGGATTGGCGATCAGGTCGGCCCCGAACGGGATCCGCGCCATGCGCAGGCGGGCCTCGTTGAGATCCTCGGGTTTGTGCCGCTCCAGCAGCATCGCCCGGGCGCGCTCGTCGACGTCGATGCCGACCCCGAAGGCCTCGGCCACGCAGTCGGCGGTGATGTCGTCGTGGGTCGGGCCGATCCCGCCGGTGGTGAACAGGTAGGTGTAGCGGGCGCGCAGGGCGTTGACCGCCTCGACGATCATGGCCGCCTCGTCGGGCACGATCCGCACCTCGCGCAGGTCGATCCCGGCGGCGGTGAGGAAGTCGGCGATGGTGCCGATATTCTTGTCCTTGGTGCGACCCGAGAGGATCTCGTCGCCGATGACGAGGATCGCGGCGGTGACGGATTCGGAAGGCTGGCTCATGGAACTCTGGCGTCGGGCGGGTCCTGCAGGCAGATAGCGCGACCGCGGCCCGCGACTACGTGAACCCCGGAGACCCCATGCAGTTCGCCGCGCCGCTGGTGCCGGGACGGCTCGTGCAGCGCTACAAGCGCTTCCTCGCCGATATCGACACCGATGACGGCCGCGTCACCGTTCACTGCCCCAATCCCGGAGCCATGCTCGGGCTCAACACGCCGGGTGCGCGCGTGCTGCTGTCGCGCTCGAGCAACCCCGCGCGCAAGCTGCCGCTCACCTGGGAGCTGGTGGAGGCCGACCTCCCCGGCGGGGCGCAGTGGGTCGGCATCAACACGATGCGGCCGAACGCGCTCGTGGCCGAGGCCTTCCGGGCCGGCGCGATCGCGGCGCTCGACGGCCACAACGCGCTGAGGCCCGAGGTGCGCTACGCGGCGGCCAGCCGGGTCGACTTCCTCGCGAGCGGCGCGGCTACGGGGCCATGCCACGTCGAGGTCAAGAACTGCCACCTGATGCGGCGGGCGGGCCTGGCCGAGTTCCCGGACTGCAAGGCGGCCCGCAGCGCCCGGCACATGCGCGACCTGGCGCAGGTCGTGGCCGAGGGCGGTCGCGCGCTGGTGGTCATCGTCGTGCAGATGCGGGCCGAGGCCTTCGACGTCGCCCGGGACATCGATCCCGCCTTCGACCGGGCGTTCCGCGAGGCGCGCGCGGCGGGCGTGGCGGTCCGCGCCTATCGCTGCGCCGTCGCGCCGGAGGGCGTCGCCATCGCCGAGGAGATCCCGGTGATCACGCCGGCCTGACGGCGCCGCGCTCGAACATCAGGTTGAGACGCGAGCGCGCGATCTCGCGGTAGCCGTAGCGCCCCAGATGCCGCAGCAGGTCGAGCTGCCACTGGCCGGTGCCGTTCTCGACCAGCAGGATCCGCGGCAGGAGCGCGTCCGGCGCCTCGCGGAGGAACGGCTCGAGGATCAGGTCCTCGGCGCCCTCGACGTCGAGCTTGATGGCGTCGACGCGGTCGAGGCCCTCGCTGCGCAGCAGGTCGAGGAGCGTCACCGCCGGCACGGTGATCCGCGCGCCCTCGTTGGTGCCGACGATGCGCAGGCTCGACTCGCCGCGGTTGCGCGGATCGATGAACAGGGTCAGCTCGCCGGCCTTGTCGGCCACCGCGCAGGCGACCGCCTTGACGGTGTGGAACGGGTTCTGGGCGATGTTGTAGGTCAGGCGGTCGAACACGTCCGGCTGCGGCTCGACGGCGACGATCCGCGCCCCCGGCCCCGAGAACGCGGCCACGCAGAGGGCGTAGGCGCCGACATTGGCGCCGATGTCGAGGAACACGCAGTCCCGCGGCAGGCGCTCCTGCAGCAGCGCCCGCTCCTCCGGGTCGAAGAACTGCGGGGTGAAGAGCACCTTCTTCTCGCAGTTGTTGTTGTACGGGTGCAGCCGCATCCGCGCGCCGTAGCGGGTCACGTCGAGGGGCTTGCCCCCGAGGCGCGCGATCGCGATCCGGCGCAGGAACAGCGCGAGGCGCCGCCCGTACCAGGACTCGGCCGGGATCCGGTTCGTGCGGCGGGTGATCGCCGCCACGAGGCCGGACGGTTCGTAGGTGCCGTAGGGCTGCGTGTCCGTCATGACCGGGGCGGTTTGCCAGCCGGCGCTCCGACCCGCAAGCGGATCGATCCGCGTTGCTCCCG
Organism: Methylobacterium sp. 285MFTsu5.1; assembly: GCF_000383455.1. Lineage (NCBI taxonomy): Bacteria > Pseudomonadati > Pseudomonadota > Alphaproteobacteria > Hyphomicrobiales > Methylobacteriaceae > Methylobacterium > Methylobacterium sp. 285MFTsu5.1. The sequence continues at coordinate 49,701 of NZ_KB911278.1, forward strand.
CGCGTCCGGGTGGTCTAAGCCGTGGCCGAGCTTGATGAACACAGGTTGCGTGGCATGGAGACCTTCAATTCCGACGGCGTGCGGATCGCCTATATCGACGTCCCGCCGGCGGACGGTCCGGGCAAGCCGATCCTGCTGATCCACGGATTCGCGTCGAACCACGCGGTCAACTGGGTCAACACCCAGTGGGTGAAGGCCCTGACCCAGGCCGGCTACCGCGCGATCGCGCTGGACAACCGCGGCCACGGCGAGAGCGAGAAGCTCTACGACCCGGCCGCCTACAGCTCCGAGGCGATGGCCGGCGACGCGATCCGGCTCCTCGACCATCTCGGCATCGCGCGCGCCCATGTCATGGGCTACTCGATGGGCGGCCGGATCACCGCGCATCTCGCGCTCGACCACGCGGACCGGGTGCGCTCGGCCCTGATCGGCGGCCTCGGGATGCACCTGATCGAGGGCAAGGGCCTGCCCTCCGGCATCGCCGAGGCCCTGGAGGCGCCCGCCGGGACGCCCGCGCCCAACCCCACGGCGGCGGCCTTCCGGATGTTCGCCGAGCAGACCCGGAGCGACCTGCGGGCGCTCGCCGCCTGCATGCGCGGCTCGCGCCAGACGCTCAGCCGGGGCGAGCTCGCGCAGATCGAGGTGCCGGTCCTGGTCTCGGTCGGGACCCTCGACACGGTCGCGGGCTCGGGGCCGGCCCTCGCCGCCCTGATCCCGGACGCCCGGGCCCTCGAGATCGAGGGCAAGGACCACTCCACGGCGGTCGGCGCCAAGCCGCACCGGGACGGGGTGCTGGCCTTCCTGGCCGCGCAGCCCTGAGGCCTCAGCTCTTCAGCCGGTAGCCCGTGCGGAAGATGTAGGTCACGAGGCCGAGGCAGATCACCAGGAACAGCGCGGTCATGCCGAGGCTGACCGCGATGTTCACGTCCGCCTTGCCGAAGAACGCCCAGCGGAACCCGCTGATCAGGTACACGACCGGGTTCAGCAGGCTCACCGCGTGCCAGAACGGCGGCAGCATGCTGATCGCGTAGAAGCTGCCGCCCAGGAAGGTGAGCGGGGTCACGACGAGGAGCGGGACCAGCTGCAGCTTCTCGAACCCGTCCGCCCACAGGCCGATGACGAAGCCGAACAGGCTGAACGTCACCGCGGTGAGCAGCAGGAAGCCGATCATCCAGAGCGGGTGGTCGATCCGCAGCGGCACGAACAGGGCCGAGGTCGCCAGGATGATCAGCCCGATCAGGATCGACTTCGAGGCCGCGGCGCCGACGAAGCCCAGCACCACCTCCAGCGGCGAGATCGGCGCCGACAGGATCTCGTAGATCGTGCCGGCGAAGCGCGGGAAGTAGATGCCGAACGAGGCGTTGGAGATGCTCTGCGTCAGCAGCGAGAGCATGATCAGGCCGGGCACGATGAACAGCCCGTAGGGCACGTCGTCGACCGCCGAGACCCGGGAGCCGATCGCCGCGCCGAACACCACGAAGTACAGGGTCGTCGAGATGACCGGGGCCAGGATGCTCTGCCCGGCGGTGCGCCAGAAGCGTCCCATCTCGAACAGGTAGATGGCCCGGATCGCCGGCCAGTTCATGCTGAACGCCGCGCTCATGCCTGTGCCCTCTCCTCGCGCACGAGGCCGACGAAGATGTCCTCCAGCGAGCTCTGCTCGGTGTGGAGGTCGTTGAAGCGGATGCCCGCCGCCGCGAGGCCGGTCAGGAGCCCGGTGATGCCGGTGCGCTCGGCGCGGGTGTCGTAGGTGTAGACCAGCTCGGTCCCCTCCCCGCCGAGCGCCAGGCCGTAATCGGCGAGTTCCGGCGGTACGGCGGCGATCGGCTGCTGGAGGTGGAGCGTCAGCTGCTTGCGCCCGAGCTTGCGCATCAGCGCGGCCTTCTCCTCCACGAGGATGATCTCGCCCCGGCGGATCACGCCGATGCGGTCGGCCATCTCCTCGGCCTCCTCGATATAGTGGGTGGTGAGGATGACGGTGACACCCTGCTGGCGCAGGTCGCGCACGAGGCGCCACATGTCCTGGCGCAGCTCCACGTCGACGCCCGCCGTGGGCTCGTCGAGGAACAGCACCCGGGGCTCGTGCGACAGCGCCTTGGCGATAAGCACCCGCCGCTTCATGCCGCCCGACAGGGTCATCAGCCGGCTGTCGCGCTTGTCCCAGAGGGACAGCGCCCGGAGGATCCGCTCGATATGCCCGGGATCCGGCCGCAGCCCGAACAGGCCGCGGGAGAAGCTCACGGTGTTCAGCACCGTCTCGAAGGCGTCGGTGGTGAGTTCCTGCGGGACGAGCCCGATGGCCCGGCGCGCGGCGCGGTAATCCGCCGCGATATCGTGGCCGTCGACCAGGACGGTCCCCGCACTCGCGGTGACGATCCCGCAGACGATGTTGATGAGCGTGGATTTGCCCGCTCCGTTCGGACCGAGCAGCGCGAAGATCTCACCGCGCTCGATGGCGAGGTCGATGTCACGCAGGGCTGTGAAGCCGGACGTGTAGGTCTTCGACAGCTTCGAGATGGAGATAATCGGCATCAGAGCCTGGTGCGAGCGGGAGCGTGCACGGGTCCGGCAGCCATGCTCAGGCACCGGACACGCGAGGGGCCGGCCGAGCGGGACGCCTCCGGCGGCGGGCGCCCCTATAGCATGGTGAATGACCGGCGCTGACCGAGCCCGTGTGCGCCACCGCACCGCGAGGGCGCCCGCGGCTCACCGGCGGCCGAGGCGCTCCGCCAGCGCGAGGCACTCCTTGCGGAGATCCGGATCCTCGATGCGCGAGAACGCGGTCAGCAGGGCGGCGCATTCCGCGGCGCTCGGGCCGCCGGCTGCCGGGGACCCCGGCGGCCCGCGGAAGATCGAGACCGGGACGTTCAGCGCGTGGGCGATCTGGCGAAGCAGCACTTCCCGCTCGTGAGCGGAGTTCGCCGTGCCGTCGAGATCGAATCCGCCCGCGTCCGTCATGATCTCTTCGAAACCAGTCCTTCGGCCGAGCTCGGATGCACGGGATGCCCACAGACGCTGCTCACGCGGCGCGCGGCACGACCATCCACACTTTCTCGGCGGGTGCAACCTACCGTTATGGTATCAGCTTGGCAGGGCCGCACTGTCCAGAACGCGCGGACAGCCACCCCGGACCGAGATCTTGTGCCGCTCATCTGTAATCGGCGAAGTCGGTTCAGCCTCCGTTCCGAATCAACATCCAGAAATACAATTGCCGGTAGCATGGTTCCGGCATTAGGCCGCTCGCCGAAGCGTGATCAGCGCGGCCAGGCCGATCAGGGTCGCTGCACCGAGGATCCGGCGCCAGGGATTCACGCCGCGCAGGAGCTCGTCGATCGCCCACCATGTCAGCGCGATATCGGCCCCGAAGGACAGAGAGGAGGCCGGCAGCCAGGGGGCCAGCTCTCCCCTGTCCCGGGCCAGCCAGGCCGCGAGGCTCAGGCCCGCGAAGAGCCAGAGCGGCAGGTTCGGCCACTGCGCCACGGTGATCGCGCCGGTGGTCCTGTCGCGAAACATCCAGTCGACGGCCCGCCCGAATGTTGTGCGCGGACGTGGAGACATGGCTCGAACCTTCGTGAGTTCCGGCCGGCGCAGATCGTGCCGCCCCGCCGGACCAGAATGAGCCGACGGCTCCGGAAGAGGCGTTAACACATCGGTAACGTTAGCGAACGGAAACCGTCGGTAAATCCCTAACGGATCCTGAAAGGACTCGCGAAAAATTCGTTAATCTGGTGATCATCGGTCATCGGAACGGCGGCCAACCAGCCGAACATCGAGAATCGATCATGAGCGCCCGTCTCGAAGACCTGAAGTTCATGCTGACGCTCAGCGCCGTGGTCCTGCTCGGCAGCGGCCTCGACGTCATCCTGCGCTGATTGCGCCGGTCAACCCGGCGCGCGGCACCGCGCCCCCGGACGTGAAGGCGCGTCCGAGCGCCGCGCGGGCGGCCGACGGCCGAGCCTCCGGAGCACCGCCCCGGCCGGTCGTGTACGGGACGGCGATCAGCCGCGCGGCAGCGTCCGCGGGACGGCGCATTCCCCCGGTCTCGACAATCGGGATCTGTCCGGAGCGAAGGAAGCTCCGCAAGTCCGCGGCCCGCGCCCGCCGCTCCGTCCGCATCTTGAGCACGGCGATCACGAGGCCGGCCAGCCCGGCCGCCTCCAAGAACGCCGCGACCACGTAGCCCGCAGCCATCCGCTTCCACCAACTGTATCGAGGAGAGGCCGCCCTCGCGGCGGTCGCCACCGATCTGCGGGGTCATGGTTAGCGGGGCCTTAACGGCTGCGTAGAAGTCCGCAGATCGCGCCGGCGTCGACACTCGCCGCCCGCGACCGGGGCGCGGTGCGAGCCTTTCCCGTGCCACGACGATCGGGCGCCGCGCAGGGTCCGCGCGTCGCGCCCGGGAGTCCCTTCGGGAAGCCGTGACGCTCCGCGGGGGCGCTACCACATGTCGAGGGCGACGCGGGCCTCGTCGGACATGCGGCTCTGGTCCCACGGCGGGTCGAAGACCATGGTCACCGCGCAGGACTGGACCCCCGGCACGGCGGACACCGCGTTCTCAACCCAGCCGGGCATCTCGCCCGCGACCGGGCAGCCGGGCGCCGTGAGGGTCATGTCGATCGCGACGACGCGATCGTCGCCGATATCGACCTTGTAGATCAGCCCGAGCTCGTAGATGTCGGCCGGGATCTCGGGATCGTAGACCGTCTTCAGCGCCGCGACGATGTCGTCGGTCAGGCGGTCCAGTTCCGCCTGCGGGATCGTCGAGTCGCCGGCGACGTCGGGGGCGTTCTTGCCGCCCGTGATGGTGGCGTCGGTGCTCATCGCTTCACTCTCCCCGGGCCCGCGCGGGCGGGACCAGCCTCATCCCAGTATCAGGTGAACAGCATTTCTGCTCTGCCGAGCGCCTCGGCAAGGGCATCGATCTCGGCGGTCGTGTTGTAAAGCCCGAACGAGGCGCGGCAGGTCGAGGTGACGCCGAAGCGGTTGAGCAGCGGCATCGCGCAGTGGGTCCCGGCCCGCACCGCCACGCCCTGCCGGTCGATCACCGTGGCGATGTCGTGGGCGTGCGCACCCTTCATCTCGAAGGCGATCACGCCGCCCTTGCCCGGTGCGGTGCCGATGAGGCGCAGGGAATTCATCGCGCCGAGGCGCTCCTGCGCGTAGGCCGTGAGCTTCGCCTCGTGGGCGGCGATCGCGTCGCGCCCGAGATTCATCATGTACTCGAGCGCGGCGCCGAGACCGACCGCCTCGATGATTGCCGGGGTGCCGGCCTCGAACCGGTGGGGCGGATCGTTGTAGGTGATCGCGTCCTCGCTGACCGTCCGGATCATCTCGCCGCCGCCCTGGTAGGGCGGCAGGCGCTCCAGCCATTCCTTCTTGCCGTAGAGCACGCCGATTCCGGTCGGGCCGTAGACCTTGTGGCCGGTGAAGACGAAGAAGTCGCAATCGACCGCCCGCACGTCGACCGGCTGGTGCACCGCGCTCTGGGCCCCGTCGAGCAGGACCGGCACGCCGTGGGCGTGGGCGATGCGCACGATCTCGGCGGCCGGCGTCACCGTGCCGAGCACGTTCGACATGTGGGTGATCGCCACCATCTTGGTGCGCGGCGAGAACAGCTTCTCGTACTCCTCGATAAGGAAATTGCCCTGGTCGTCGACCGGGGCCCACTTGATCACGGCGCCCCGGCGCTCGCGCAGGAAGTGCCAGGGCACGATGTTGGAGTGGTGCTCCATGATCGAGAGGATGATCTCGTCCCCCTCCCCGATCAGGCCGGCCCAGCCCATCGACGAGGCCACGAGGTTGTAGGCCTCGGTGGCGTTGCGGGTGAAGATGATCTCGTCCGTCGAGGCGGCGTTGAGGAACTGGCGCGTGGTCTCGCGCGCGCCCTCGAAGCCCTCGGTGGCGGCGTTCGCCATGTAGTGCAGGCCGCGATGGACGTTGGCGTAGCCGGTCTCCATGCAGGAGACCATCGCGTCGATCACCTGCCGGGGCTTCTGCGCCGAGGCGGCGTTGTCGAGGTAGACGAGCGGCTTGCCGTAGACCTGCTGCGACAGGATCGGGAAATCCTTCCGGATCGCCTCGACGTCGTAGGCGGGGGTGAGGACGGGTGCGTTCATGGTCGCGACCTTCCGAAGACTTCGCCGATCCCGGGAACAGCCCTCATCCTGAGGTGCCGGAGCGAAGCGGAGGCCTCGAAGGAGGCCTCCAGCTAGCGTTGCGATCCCCGGATCCCGCCTGTAGGGCCCGCTGCCGCGGTGACCTCAGGACGGGATCAGGTCTCGAGAAGGGCCGGTCCGCGGAGCGGAACCGGCCGGGACGATCAGCCGCGCGCCTTCAGCCAGGCCTCGATCTCGCCGATCAGCGCCGTGCGGGCGCCCTCGTGCGTGACCGCCTCCACGGCCTCGCCCACGAAGGCCTGCACGAGCAGGCTCTCGGCGGTCGCGCGCGGAAGGCCGCGGGCCATCAGGTAGAACAGCAGATCCTCGTCCGGGGCGCCGCAGGTGGCCCCGTGGCCGCAGGCCACGTCGTCGGCGAAGATCTCCAGCTCCGGCTTGTTCATCATCTGCCCCTCGTCGGTGAGGAGGAGGCAGTCGGACTTCATCTTGCCGTCGGTCTGCTGGGCGGCCTGACGGACGATGATCTTGCCCTGGAACACGCCGGTGGCGTCGCCGTCGATGATCCACTTGAACTGCTCGCGGCCGACGCCGCCGACCGCGGCATGGTCGGCGAGCAGCGTCGAGTCGGCGAGCTGGCCCTTGCGCAGCATGGCGGCGCCGTTGACCACGACGTTGGTGTCGTCGCCCGCGACGTGGACGAAGATCTGGTGGCGCGACAGGACCGCTCCGGTCACGAGGTTCACGGTCTCGACCTGACCCTCGGCCTCGACCTTGAGCGACAGGGTCGAGAGCGCGATGGCGGCGTCGCCCTGCTTGTTCAGGCGGGTGTGCCGGAAGGCGGCCTTGGGGCCGACCACCACGTCGAGGGCGTCGTTCGGCTGGCAGGTGAGCCCGTCCGGGCCCTCGTGGCTCTCCAGGAGACCGAACTCCGCGCCCTCGCCGATCTGGACGAGCACGCGGGTCGCCGTCGAGAACGGCGTGTTCCCGGCGCCCACGAAGCGCAGGTGCAGCGGCCGCGCCGGCTTCGCCCCGGGCGAGACCTTGATCAGCGCGCCGTCCGCCAGGAAGGCGGTGTTGAGCTGGTAGACCGGGTTCTCCCGGGCCTGCGCCACCGGGGCGAGCTGCTTCAGGTCGACATGCGCCTCGGTCAGCGCCTCGGACATCGGGACGACCGTGACCCCCTCGGGGATCCGGTCGAGATCCGACAGCTCGCGGACGAGATGGCCGTTCACGAAGGTCAGGCGCGCGGCCTCGATGCCGGCGAAGCCCTTCGCCCCGGCGACGGCCGCCTGGGCGACGTCGAGGCTCGGCGCCTCGGCCGGGGGCGCGGCCTCCGTGATGGCGGCGCGCAGGTCCGTGTACTTGAAGGCCTCGACCCGCCGGCTCGGCAGGCCGGTCGCCTCGAAGAAGCGGAACGCCTCCTCGCGGGCGATCGCCTTCTCGCTGGCGAAGCTCTGGCGGGCCGACTCGAACAGCTTCGACAGGCCGGCCTCGGCGGGGGAGCGGAGGTTCGTGACGTCGGCCATGGCTCAGGCCGCCTCCCCGGTGCGGTACTCGGCGTAGCCGGAGGCCTCGAGCTCGAGGGCGAGCTCCTTGCCGCCGGTCTTCACGATCTGACCCTTCGACATGACGTGCACGGTGTCGGGCACGATGTGGTTGAGCAGGCGCTGGTAGTGGGTGATCACCAGGAACGAGCGGCCCTGGTCGCGGAGCGCGTTCACGCCCTCGGAGACGATCCGCAGGGCGTCGATGTCGAGGCCGGAATCGGTCTCATCGAGCACGCAGAACTTCGGCTGCAGCAGCGCCATCTGGAGGATCTCCATGCGCTTCTTCTCGCCGCCGGAGAAGCCGACGTTGAGGGCGCGCTTGAGCATCTCCTTGTTGATCTCGAGCTTGTCGGCCGCGCCGTTCACCGCCCGGATGAAGTCGGGGGTCGACAGCTCGGCCTCGCCGCGCGCCTTGCGCTGCGCGTTCAGGCAGGCCTTGAGGAAGGTCATGGTGCCGACGCCGGGGATCTCCAGCGGGTACTGGAAGGCCAGGAAGATGCCGGCCGCGGCGCGCTCGTCGGCGGCCATCTCCAGAACGTTCTGCCCGTCGAGCAGGATCTCGCCGTCGAGAACCTCGTAATCCTCCTTGCCGGCGATGACGTAGGAGAGGGTCGACTTGCCCGAGCCGTTCGGGCCCATGATCGCCGCGACCTCGCCGTCGTTCACGGTCAGGTTGAGGCCGTTCAGGATGCGGTTGTCCTCGATCTGCACGACGAGGTTCTTGATTTCCAGCATGTCAGTCCAAGTCCTTCAAAACCATTCGTCCCGCATCGCCCGCAGGAACGCGGCGCTCCCGGCCGGGTAGCCGGAGAGGTCGCCGATCACCGCGTCGATGCCGCACCGGGGACAGAGGGCGGTGCCCTCATCGGCGATCCAGCCCGCGATCTCGTCCGGCGCGAAAACCTCGAGGCAGAAGAAGCATCCGCACAGGACGCTGCTCCTGACCTCGTCGGCGTGCCGCGCGCTGTGCCGATGGGCCGCGCGCAGCACGTCGTCGTCGTATCCGCCCAGGCGGTCAGCCCACCGAGCCTTCCAGGCTGATCGAGATCAGCTTTTGGGCCTCGACGGCGAACTCCATCGGCAGCTGCTGCAGCACGTCCCGCACGAAGCCGTTGACGATGAGCGCGGTCGCCTCCTCCTCGGAGAGGCCGCGCTGCTGGCAGTAGAACTTCTGCTCCTCGGAGATCTTCGAGGTCGTCGCCTCGTGCTCGAAGACGGCCGAGGCGTTCTTCGACTCGATGTAGGGCACGGTGTGCGCGCCGCACTGATCGCCGATCAGCAGGGAGTCGCAGTTCGTGAAGTTGCGCGCGCCCTTGGCCTTCCGGTGCGCCGAGACGAGGCCCCGGTAGGTGTTCTGCGACCGGCCGGCCGAGATGCCCTTCGAGATGATCCGGCTCGTCGTGTTCTTGCCGAGATGGATCATCTTGGTGCCGGAATCGACCTGCTGCATGCCGTTCGACACCGCGATCGAGTAGAACTCGCCGCGGGAATCGTCGCCGCGCAGGATGCAGGACGGGTACTTCCAGGTGATCGCCGAGCCGGTCTCGACCTGGGTCCACGAGATCTTCGAGCGGGCGCCGCGGCAGTCGCCGCGCTTCGTCACGAAGTTGTAGATGCCGCCCTTGCCCTCGTTGTCGCCCGGGTACCAGTTCTGAACGGTCGAGTACTTGATCTCGGCATCATCCAGGGCGACGAGCTCGACCACCGCGGCGTGGAGCTGGTTGTCGTCGCGCTTCGGGGCGGTGCAGCCCTCGAGATACGAGACGTAGGAGCCCTTGTCGGCGATGATCAGCGTGCGCTCGAACTGGCCGGTGTCGCGCTCGTTGATGCGGAAGTAGGTCGACAGCTCCATCGGGCAGCGCACGCCCGGCGGGATGTAGACGAACGACCCGTCGGAGAAGACGGCCGAGTTCAGCGTCGCGAAGAAGTTGTCGGTCACCGGCACGACCGAGCCGAGGTACTTCTGCACGAGCTCGGGATGCTCGCGCACCGCCTCGGAGATCGGCATGAAGATCACGCCGGCCTTCTCCAGCTCCTTCTTGAAGGTGGTGGCGACCGAGACCGAGTCGAACACGGCGTCGACCGCGACGCGGCGCTCCGGCGCGATGCCTTCCAGCACCTCGACCTCGCGCAGCGGGATGCCGAGCTTCTCGTAGGTCTTCAGGATCTCGGGATCGATCTCATCGAGCGATTCCGGGCCCTGCCGCTTCGGGGCGGCGTAGTAGTAGATGTCGTTATAGTCGACCTTGTCGTAGGAGACGCGGGCCCACTCCGGCTCCTTCATGGTCAGCCAGCGCCGGTAGGCGTCGAGGCGCCACTCCAGCAGCCACGCGGGCTCGTTCTTCTTGGCCGAGATGAAGCGGACGACGTCCTCGGAGATGCCCTTCTCGGACTTCTCCATCTCGATCGTGGTCTCGAACCCGTACTTGTACTGGTCGAGGTCGATCGAGCGGACCCGATCAATGGTTTCCTGCACAGCAGGCATCAGCGTCTCCTAGGCATCTCCGGCGTCAAGGACCGGGAAGCGTCTGTCGGAAAGCGGGGGGGCGGCGCTCAGGCCGCCTGGCCTCGCCGTCTATATAGGGTCTCCAAGACCCGTTCGAAGGCGTCGAGGAAGCATGCCACCTCCTCGTCCACCGTGTTCCAGCCGAGGCTGACGCGCAGCGCCCCCCCGGCGAGGTCGGAACCGACGCCCATCGCGGCGAGCGTCGCCGAGCGCGCGACCTTGCCCGACGAGCAGGCCGAGCCCGACGACACCGCCACGCCGGCGAGGTCGAGGGCGATCAGGGCCGAGGGCGCGTCGAGCCCCGGGACCGAGAAACTCAGGGTGTTGGGCAGGCGCGGCGCCCCGGCGGCGAACACCACCGCGTCCGGCGCCATGGTGCGCACGCCGGCCTCGACCCGGTCCCGGAGCGCGGAGAGGCGCGCGGCCTCCGCGTCGAGCGCCGCGCGGGCGATCCGGGCAGCCTCACCCATGCCGACGATGGCCGGCAGGCACTCGGTGCCGCAGCGCAGCCGCCGCTCCTGGCCGCCCCCGCGCAGGAAGGCGCTCTCCAGGCTGACGCCCTCGGCCAGGACCAGCGCGCCGACCCCCTTGGGCGCCGCGAACTTGTGGCCCGAGAGGGTCAGCGCGTCGAGGCCGAGCGCCGCCATGTCGAGGGGGATCTTGCCGACGGCCTGCACGGCGTCGCTGTGAACCAGGGTCCGGCCGTGCGCCCGCGCCAGGCCGACGATCTCGGCCAGCGGCTGCACCGCGCCGGTCTCGTTGTTGGCGGCGTGGACCGAGAGGAGCAGGGTCTCGTCGGCGAGAGCACCCAGGCGCGCCTCCAGGGCGGCGAGATCGACCACGCCCTCGGCGGTGACCGGGACTTCCTCGACGGCCGCGTCCGGGAACCGGTGACCGGCCGCGACGCAGGGATGCTCCGTGGCGGAGTGGAGCAGCCGCCTCGGGGCCGCCGCGCCGCCGCGACGGAGGGCGCCCGACAGGACCGCGTTTGCCGCCTCGGTTCCGCCGCTGGTGAAGACGACCTGCTCGGGCTGGGCGTTCACGAGCGCCGCCACCTGGGTGCGGGCCGCTTCGAGGGCGGCCCGGGCCGCCCGCCCCTCCGCGTGGATCGAGGACGGGTTCCCGGGGAGCGTGAGCGCGCGCGCGACCGCCTCCGCGACGTCCGGGCGGACCGGCGCGGTGGCGTTGTAGTCGAGATAGGCGCGTGCCCGGCTCATCCGCGTTCCGTTAAGCCCTCTGCTGCGGCGCGTCACAATTCCTTGCCCGCGCGCCGGCTCGCCGTGCTAAGGCGCGCCGAGACAATGAGATCCCGCCGACCCGGCACGGTCGGCGTGGCAGCCAACGCGGTGCTTCGGACGGGTTGTTTAGAACAGTTCTAATCGCCTAGAACTGTTCTAAGACTGCTTTTATGGTGCGCGCGCGACGAGTCAAGGCTGCTGCGCCGCCGGGCTGATAGCCCGGCGGGCGATCTCCGGAGCGAGAGACGAGCGATGCCCGAAGTGATCTTCACCGGCCCGGCCGGCCGCCTGGAAGGCCGTTACCAAGCCCCCAAGAAGCGCGGCGCGCCGATCGCCATCATCCTGCACCCGCACCCCCAGTTCGGGGGCACGATGAACAATCAGATCGTGTACAACCTGTTTTACACGTTCGCCAATCGCGGTTTCGCGGCCCTGCGCTTCAATTTCCGCGGAGTCGGGCGCAGCCAGGGCTCGTTCGACCACGGCTCGGGCGAGCTGTCGGACGCCGCGGCCGCCCTCGACTGGGTGCAGTCGGTCAACCCGGAGGCGAAGTCCTGCTGGATCGCGGGCGTGTCCTTCGGCTCGTGGATCGGGATGCAGCTCCTGATGCGCCGCCCCGAGATCGAAGGCTTCATCTCCATCGCCGCCATGGCGAACCGCTACGACTTCACCTTCCTGGCCCCCTGCCCCTCCTCCGGCCTGTTCGTGCACGGCTCCGAGGATCGCGTGGCGCCCGCCCGCGAGGTCATGCCGGTGATCGAGAAGGTGAAGACCCAGAAGGGCGTCATCATCGAGCACCAGATGGTCGAGGGGGCCAACCATTTCTTCGACGGCAAGGTCGAGGAACTGACCCAGACGGTCGACACCTACCTCGACAAGCGCCTCGGCAAGCGCGAGGAGGCGGCCTGACGGATCCGGCCCCGCGCCTTGACGGGGGGAGCCCCGGAGGAATAGGGCGCGGGTTTCGGAATTGAGACGCACCTTCGCAGGTCTGATGTCAGATAGCCCGTCCGACCACCCCGTCGTTCTCCTCGTGGAAGATGACGGCCTCCTTCTGATGGAGGCCTCGGACACCCTCGCGGATGCGGGCTTCACCGTCGTCGAGGCGACGCATGCCGACAAGGCGCTGAAGGTTCTGGAGAACCGCGACGACGTCGGGGTCCTGATGACCGACGTCGACATGCCGCAGGGGTCGATGGACGGCTTCGCCCTGGCGCGCCTCGTCGCGCATCGCTGGCCGTCGATTCCCGTGCTGGTGGTGTCGGGCATGGGCACGCCCGGTCCCAACGACATGCCGGAGGGCGCGCGGTTCATCCCGAAGCCCTACGAGCCGACCACCCTGGTCCGGACCCTGCAGGCCTTCATCCGCCGCGCGGCTTGACGCACGGATCCGCTCGGGCTGACACCCGGTCCGGGCCCTGAACACCCGACCGAGAGCCATGACGGACCAGAACCGACCGCACCGCTTCGCGACCCGGGCCATCCACGCCGGCGCGGCGCCCGATCCCGCAACGGGCGCCCGGGTCCAGCCGATCTACTTCACCAACGGCTTCGTCTTCGACTCGACTGAGCAGGCCGCCGACATCTTCGCGGGCCGCCGGACCGGCTTCTCCTACTCGCGCGGATCCAATCCGACCGTCGCCGCGCTGGAGCGCCGGATCGCCGACCTCGAGGGCGCGAAGGCGGGCGTGGCGGTGTCCTCCGGACAGTCGGCCATGCAGTTGATTCTCATGACGCTGCTGAAGAGCGGCGACGCCTACGTCGCGTCCCCGCGCCTGTTCGGCGGGTCGCTGGGCCTGATGCGCCGGCTCGACGGGCGCTACGACCTGAAGCCGCGCTTCGCGCGCGGTATGGCCCCGGAGGATTTCGAGGCCGCGATCACCCCGGACTGCCGGGCCATCTTCTGCGAATCGATCGTGAACCCCTGCGCTTCGGTGGTAGACCTCGACGGCATCGCCGCGGTGGCCCGCCGCCACAACCTGCCGCTCGTCGTCGACAACACCCTCGCCTCGCCGGCCCTGATCCGGCCGATCGAGCACGGCGCCGACATCGTCTGGCACTCCACCTCGAAGTTCCTGAGCGGCTCCGGCCAGACCATCGGCGGCGTGATCTGCGACGCCGGCCGCTTCGACTGGGCGAAGGCCGGCGGCTACAACCTGATCACCGAGCCCTGGCCGGACTATGACGGGCTGGTGCTCACCGAGGCCTTCCCGGCGACCCCCTTCGCGGCGGCGTGCCGGTTCTTCGGCCTGCGGGACCTCGGGCCCGGCCTGTCGCCGATGAACGCGTTCCTGACGCTCATGGGGATCGAGACCCTGCCGCTGCGTATGGAGCGGCATTGCGCCAACGCGCGGGCGGTGGCGGCCTTCCTGAAGGATCACCCGGCCGTGGCCTGGGTGAGCTACCCGATGTTGCCGGGCCAGACCGGCGAGGACCTCGCCTGCCGCTACACCCCGGACGGGCCGGGCTCGATCTTCACTTTCGCGCTGAAGGGCGGCGAGCCGGCGGCGCTGCGGTTCATCGCCGGCCTGGAGCTGATCTCCCACTTGGTGAACATCGGCGAGATCAAGTCGCTGGCGATCCACCCGTCCTCGACCACGCACCGGCAGCTGCCGGAGCACGAGAAGGCCGCCGCGCAGGTCGGGCCCGAGACCGTGCGGTTGTCGATCGGGCTGGAGAACGAGGCCGACCTGATCGCCGATCTCCAGCAGGCGCTGGATCGCCTCTAGTCGTCATCGCGAGCACGGCGAAGCGACCCAGAGCCGCGCGATCTCGACGATCCTGACACCGCTGGATTGCGTCGCGCCGCCCGCGAGGACGGCCACGGCGGGCAGGGATTGGCCGCAACCGGGATGGCCTCAGCGCCGCCGCTCCAGGATCGACACGTAGTTGGCCACCGCCGCGCCGCCCATGTTGAAGATCCCGGCGAGCTCCGCCCCGGGCACCTGCATCTCCCCGGCCTCGCCCATGAGCTGGAGGCACGCCATGACGTGCATCGACACGCCGGTCGCCCCCACGGGGTGACCCTTGGCCTTCAACCCGCCGGACGGGTTGATCGGCAGCCGGCCCCCCTTCTCGGCGAGCCCCTCGCGCACCACGCGGTAGCCCTCGCCCGGCGCGGCGAGGCCCATCGCCTCGTACTCGATCAGCTCGGCGATCGTGAAGCAGTCGTGGGTCTCCACGAAGGAGAGGTCCTCGTTGGCGATCCCGGCCTGGGCCCGCGCCCTCTCCCAGGCCATTCGCGCGCCCTTGAACTCCACCGGGTCGCGGCGGGACAGGGGCAGGATGTCATTGACGTGCGCCCGGGCGCGGAAGCCGATCGCCCGCTCCAGGCCCTCGACGGTCTCGGCATCGGCCACCACAAGCGCCGCCGCCCCGTCCGAGATCAGCGAGCAGTCCGTGCGCCGCAGGGGGGCGGCCACGTAGGGGTTCTTCTCCGAGACCCGGTTGCAGAAGTCGAAGCCGAGGTCCTTGCGCAACTGCGCGTAGGGGTTGCCGACGCCGTTGCTGTGGTTCTTGGCGGCGATGCGGGCCAGCTCCTCGCTGCGGTCGCCGTAGCGCTGGAAGTAGCCCGCCGCGATCCGCCCGAACACGCCCGCGAAGCCGCCCTCGATGTCGGCCTCCTCCTTACGGTAGGAGGCGCCCAGCAGGATGTCGCCGGTCTCAGCGACGGTCTTGGCGGTCATCTTCTCGGCGCCGATCACCAGGGCCACGCGGCCGCGGCCGCTGTCGACGAAGTCGAGGGCCGCGTAGAGCGCCGCCGACCCGGTGGCGCAGGCGTTCTCCAGGTGGGTCGCCGGCGCGTGGGCGAGGCCCGGCCGGTTCACCGCCACCAGCGAGCCCTCGAAGCCCTGCTTCGAGAAGCCGGTGTTCATCGAGCCCACGTAGATGCCGTCGACCTGCGACTCCTCGACGCCGGCATGGGCCAGCGCCTCGCCCGAGACCCGGGCGATCAGCCCCTCGACATCGGGCTCCTCGAGCTTGCCGAAGGGGGTGTGGGCCCAGCCCACGATGCAGGCGCGCGTCATCCGGTGACCTCCCGTGTGTGGACAGGACGATGGGCCCGCCGCGGCCGGCGATCAAGACAGGGCGCGGGTTCTTCGACGCGCCGGACCCGTCCGGAGGAGGGCCGCTCGGGCCCGCTCAGCGCAGGTGGAAGGCGACCCACGCGACGCCGACCAGCACCAGCGCGGTCAGCAGCGCGCGGCCGAGCGCGCGGCG
Source organism: Methylobacterium sp. 285MFTsu5.1 (assembly GCF_000383455.1). Lineage (NCBI taxonomy): Bacteria > Pseudomonadati > Pseudomonadota > Alphaproteobacteria > Hyphomicrobiales > Methylobacteriaceae > Methylobacterium > Methylobacterium sp. 285MFTsu5.1. Next base: position 65,329 of record NZ_KB911278.1, read on the forward strand.
GCCTCTCACGGGGCGAACACCTCGGGATGGCGTGCGCGGAGCGCCAGGATCAGGGCCAGCGTCTTCAGGTCGGTGATCGCGGCGCGGTCGGCGCGTGCGGCGAGCTCGGCCAGCGGCATCTCGACCACCCGGATGTTCTCGTGCTCGCCCTCGGCTCCGCCACCCGCCTCCGCGCGATCCGCCCGGCCGTAGGGCGCGAGGTAGAGATGGATCTTCTCGGTGGTCAGGCTGGCGCAGGAATAGGTGGCGCCGACGAACTCGAGCGCCCGCAGGCGAAGGCCCACCTCCTCCAGCGCCTCCCGGCGGGCGTTCTCCTCCGGGCTGCCGCCGTCGATCAGGCCCGCCGGTGCCTCCAGCTGGACCTGCTCGCCGGCCGCGAAAAGCGGCGGCACCCGCAGCTCGCGCACGAGCGTCGCGACCTTCCGCTCCGGGTCGTAGGGCAGGATCCCGACCGAGTCGCCGTGGTCCTCGATCTCGCGCTCGACGACGGCCCCATCGGCGAGGCGCACCCGCGCGATCCCGAAGCGGCTCCAGCCCTCGTGGACGAAGCGGATAGTGAGGATCTCGGCTTTCATGTGCACGCCCACTCCTCATCGCCCTACACGGAACCGTGTCCCCGGGTTCCGGGAACGCCGACGACCGCGGCCACGTTTGGTCGGACACGCACATGGTCACGCTTCCGCGGGGCGCGCCGGTCAGGATCGATGCGGGCAGGATCGACGCAGGCAGGACCGATCGGCGGGATCCGGAAGCGTTCGCGGCGCGACGGCGCAGCGATCTGGGTCGTCCTCGCCCTCACCTACATGGTCTTCGCCGGCTCGGTGAGCCTGAACGAGGGGATGGCCGCCGTCGGATGCGCCAGTCTCGGCACGCTCTGGTGGTGGGGCGTCGGACGGCGCGGCGGGCTGCGCTTCCGCTTCGACCGGGCGTCGCTCCACCCGCTCGGCCCGGCCGTCCGCGACATGCCGCGCCAGACCGCCCGCGTCGGGCTGCACCTCCTGCGCGCGATCCTCGGTCGCGCCGGCGGCGGCGCGACCCGCGAGCGGAGCGCCGCCGAGATCGCCTGGGCCACGCCGGAGGGCGACGCGGCGCCGGCCGCTCGGGCGGTCGGGCTTCTGGCCGCGTCGCTCGCCCCCGACAGCTACGTGCTCACCCTCGACCGCGCGCACGGAACCGTGGTGACGCACGGCCTGGAGGAGGCGCGATGAGCGTCTGGACGGTCGCCATCCTGGCGCTGCTGCCGCCGCTCGCGGTGGCCGCGGTGCTCGCGTGGCGGGGCAGACCCGGTCAGCGTTTCGCCGCCTACCAGCTCGCCGGCAGCGTCACGGTCCTGATCCTGACGCTCATGGCTTTCGCCACCGATCAGGCGTCGATCACCGATCTCGCCCTCACCCTGGTCCTGCTCAACCTGCCCGGCACGATGCTGCTCGCGGTCTTCCTGGAGCGCTGGATATGAGCGTCGCGATCGGCTCGGTCCTGGCTCTCGCCGTGGCGTCCGCGTGGCTCGCGGCCCTCGCCCTCTGGCGCCTGCCCCGGGCGCTCGACCGGATTCACGCCCTCGCGTTCCTGAACGTGGCGGCCTCGATCCTCGTGACGGTGGCGGCCTTCCTCGCGGACGGCGTCTCCGGGCGCTCGCTCAAGATCCTGGTGATGATGGTGGTGTTCCTCGCCTGGGCGGCGGTCCTGTCGCACGTCTCGGGCCGGGCCGTGCTGATGCGCGAGGGCCGCTCGGCATGACGGTCATCCTGCCGCTGCTCTTCCTGCTCACCGCGGTCTCCGGCACCGCCGTGGTCCTCGTGCGCGACCCCGCGCGGCAGGTCTTCGCCATCGCGGTCAACGGGCTCGTCCTGGCGATCCTGTTCGACGCCCTCCAGGCCCCCGACGTCGCGCTCTCGGAGCTGGCGGTCGGTTCGGCGGCGGTGCCGCTCCTCTTCCTCGTGGCCCTGATGGCCGTGCGGACGCAGCCGCCCGAGGAGGAATCGTGAGCCCGCGCGCCCGCGTCGCGCTCCTGGCCGTCGCGGGCCTCGTCCTCCTCCCGGGCGCGGCCGCGGTGATCGCCGGCCTGCCGCCCTTCGGATCGACGATCGCCCAGTACGGCGCGCGCATCAACGCGATTGTCCCGGAGGCCCGGCACGTCGCCAACATGGTGAGTGCCATCAACTTCGACCTGCGCGGCCTCGACACCCTCGGCGAGGAATTCATGCTGCTCGCCGCCATCACCGGGACGGTGGTGCTGCTGCGCGGGCGGCGCGGCGAAGGCAGCTCCGAGCGCGCCATGCGCCGGCCCGGCCGGGCCGTGATCCCGCGCTCCGAGGCGGTGGTGCTGGCGTGCCGCGTCGCCGGCCCGCTCACCGCGCTGTTCGGCCTCTACGTCGTGCTGCACGCGACCGTCACGCCCGGCGGCGGCTTCCAGGGCGGCGTCATCCTCGCCTCCGGAACCCTGCTGATCTACCTCGGCGAGGGCTATGCCGGCTGGCGCGACGCCATCCGCAGCCACTGGCTCGACGCGCTGGAGGGGGGCGGCGCGCTGCTCTTCGCGCTGTGCGGGCTGGTGCCGATGCTCACCGGCGCCGCCTTCATGCAGAACATCCTGCCGCTCGGCACCTTCCGCGACCTGTTCTCGGGCGGCCTGATGCTGGTCGAGAATCTCGGCGTCGCCCTCGCGGTGACGGGCGGCTTCACGCAGCTCTTCCTGGAATTCATGGAGGAGACCCGCGCGGCCGACGCGCCCGAGGAGCCGGGGGAGGAATCCGCGTGAGTGCGGTCACCAGTGTCCTGCCCTACGGTGTCGCCGCGTGGCTGTTCGGGATCGGCCTCTACGGCATCGCCACGAGCCGCAACTTCATCCACCTCGTGGGCTGCCTCGGCGTGTGCCAATCGGCGACCTACGTGCTGCTGCTCGGCCTCGGCTATCGCTGGGGCAGCATCGCGCCGATCTTCTACGACCATCCGCCGGGGACGCCCGCCGTGGACCCGGTGATGCAGGCGCTGGTGCTCACCGACATCGTGGTCGGCGCGACGCTCACCGCCCTCCTCCTCGTCCTGACCATCCAGGCCTACAAGCGCGGCGGCAGCCTGGACCCGGAGAAGCTCCGGCCGATGCGCGCGGGCGGCAAGTCCGGGCGCGATGCGGGATCCGGCCGCGTGCGCGACGCGGAGCGGAACGCCCCGTGACCGCCTTCCCGGCCGCCCTCCTGCCCCTGCCCGTCGCCGTCCCGCTCGTGGTCTGCGCCGCGATGCTGGCGACCGCGCACGTCCTGCCCGGCCGCCTGCCCGACATCCTGGCGACGCTGGCGGCGCTCACCGTCGCGGTGCTCTGCGGCGTCATCGCCACACACGCCGCCGACGGGCCGCTGGTCTACTGGTTCGGCGGCTGGGAGCCGCGCGACGGCGTCCATCTCGGGATCGGCTTCTCGGTGGACGAGGCCAGCGGCTGGGTCGCGGCCTTCATCGGGCTGCTCTACGCGCTGACCTTCGTGTTCGCCTGGGGCTTCTTCGACCGCACCCACGGCCACTTCCACATCCTGATGCTGCTGTTCCTGGCCGCCATGGTCGGGTTCTGCTTCACCCGCGACATGTTCAACCTGTTCGTGTGGTTCGAGGTGATGAGCGTCGCGGCCTTCGCGCTCACGGCCTACCACCTGGCGGAGTCGTCGCTGGCGGGCGCCATCAACTTCACGGTGGTGAACAGCCTCGCGGGCTTCCTGATGCTCGGCGGCATCGGGCTGATCTACGCCCAGACCGGCACGCTCGACTTCGAGGGCATCGCGGCGGCGGTGGCGCGGGGCGGCCGGGATCCGGTGGTGGCCGGGGCGTTCTGCCTCGTCGCGGCCGCCCTGATGATCAAAGGCGCGATCGTGCCGTTCCAGTTCTGGCTCGCCGACGCGCACGCGGTCGCGCCGAGCCCGGTCTCGGTGATCTTCTCCGGATCGATGGTCTCGCTCGGCCTGTTCGGCCTCGCGAAGGTGAGCGCCGTCGCGTTCGGCGGCTCCGATCAGGTCCAGCACGCCCTGCCGGGGCTCCTCATCGGCCTGGGCAGCTTCACCGCCCTCCTGGGCGGCTGGATGGCGCTGCTGCAGCGGCACCTCAAGCGGCTGCTCGCCTTCTCGACCATCTCGCATGCCGGCATCATGCTCACCGGCCTCGGCGCCCTCTCGGTCGACGGGACCGGCGGGATGCTCGTCTATGTGGTCGGGCACGGGCTGGTGAAGGGCGCCCTGTTCATGATCGCCGGCATCCTGCTCGCCACCCAGGCCAGCATCGACGAGATCGCCCTGCGCGGCCTCGGACGGGGGATCTGGCCCGCCGGCATCGCCATGGCCCTGGCCGGGCTGCTGCTCTGCGGCCTGCCCCTCGGCGTGCTCGACCAGGGCACGCGCCTCGTCCAGGGCGCGCTCTGGCAGCAGGGGTACGGGGTGGCGCTGGCGGCCGGTGCCATCGGCGCGGCGCTGACCGGGGCCGCGGTGCTGCGGGCCGCGGGCCGGATCTTCCTCGGGCTCGGGTCCGATCCCGGCGACGAAGCCGGCGCCCCGAGCGCGGACGAGCGCGAGAAGGCCCACCGGCCGCTCTGGCTGATGCTGGCGCCGTGCTGCCTTCTCCTCGCGCTCGATATCGGTCTGCCGGCGGCTCTCATCGAGCACGCCCTCCCGCGGGCGGCGTCGGCCTTCATGCACCGGCCGACCGTGCACGCGCTGGCGGAGGGGCCCGGCTGGCTCCCCTGGGCCTCGGTCGCCGCCGCCCTGGCCGGCGCGGGCTACGGGCTGTTCCGCAGACACCTGCCTGCGTTCGTGGTCCGGCCGGTCAGCGCGACGCAATCGGCGCCGACCCGCGTGCTGGAAATGCTCCATAGCGGCTTGATCGGCGATTACGCCGCCTGGCTCGCCGTGGGCGTGGCGGCGATCGCGGCCGTGCTGGCCATAGCCTGAGCGCGCCGGTCGCCGCGCGCCTCAGCCGAGGGGCTCACGCGGGCTCGAGCCGGCACAGGCCATCGGCCAGCGGCTCGCTCGAGTATGCTTTCGGGAAACGCCTGGGGGAAATGGTGCCGCAAGAGGGATTCGAACCCCCGACCCCCTCATTACGAATGAGGTGCTCTACCAGCTGAGCTATTGCGGCCCTGGCCCCGACGGGACCGTCGGCGGCGCGCGGTGACCGGCGCCGGACGTGGCAGGCTCATAGCGGCCCGGCCTGCGTTAGGCAAGGCCACAGCCGGCGCTCGCGGGCGTCAGGCGGCTTGGTCCGACGCCAATTCATCCTGCAGGAACGCCGCCACCTCCGCCCGGTCCACGCCGGGGGCGATGAAGCTCTGGCCGATCCCCCGAGCGAGGATGAAGGTCAGCGCGCCGTCGCGGACCTTCTTGTCCTGGGTCATCGCGTCGAGGAGCGCCTCGGCGTCGCCGCACCCGCCTGGAACGGCCTGCAGACGGGTCGGCAGGCCGGCGAGCGCGAGATGGTTGGCGACCCGGCCCGCATCCTGTCCCGCGCAGAGCCCGAGGCGTGCCGAGAAGCGGAAGGCGAGCGCCATCCCGATCGCGACGCCCTCGCCATGGACCAGGCGGGCGGAATCGTAGCCGGTCAGGCGCTCCAGGGCGTGGCCGAAGGTGTGACCGAGATTGAGCAGCGCACGCTCGCCGTCCTCCCGCTCGTCGCGGGTGACCACCGCGGCCTTGGCCCGGCAGCAGGCGGCGACCGCCTGCTCGCGCTCCGGGCCGCCGGCGAAGATCCCGCGCCAGTTCGCCTCGCACCAGTCGAAGAAGCCCGGATCGGCGATCAGCCCGTACTTGGCGACCTCGGCGTAGCCGGCGCGCATCTCGCGCTCGGACAGGGTGTCGAGGGCGGCCGTGTCGGCCAGGACGAGGCGCGGCTGGTGGAAGGCGCCGATCAGGTTCTTGCCCAGCGGCGCGTTGATGCCGGTCTTGCCGCCGACCGAGGAATCGACCTGCGCGAGCAGGCTCGTCGGCACCTGCACGAAGCGCACGCCGCGCCGCAGGGTGGCAGCCGCGAAGCCCGCGAGGTCGCCGACCACGCCGCCGCCCAGCGCCACGACGAGGTCGCCGCGCTCGACCTTGAGGGCGAGCAGACCGTCGCAGACCTCCGCGTAGCCCGCGTAGGATTTGGAGGCCTCGCCCGGCGCCACCGTCACCACGCCCGCCTGGAGGCCGGCGCGCTCCAGGCTGGTCCGCAGCCGCGCGGCGTAGAGCGCGCCGACCGTCGCGTCCGTCACGATCGCCGCCCGGCGGGCCCCGAGCGCGGCGACCGCGGTGCCGGCGGTGTCGATCAGCCCGCGCCCGATCTGGATGTCGTAGGCGCGGCCGGCGTCGAGGGGCACGTGGACGGTCAGGAGGTCCGGACGGGGCTCGGTCATGGATCGGTTCGCTCGGGTCTCACTGGGCGGCCACGGGGATGGATCCTTCGCCGCTGAGATGGGCATCCAGCGCCTCCAGCACGTCCTGGACGACCCGGTCGTGCGAGACCTCCCGCGAGATGACCATCACGTCGGCGGCGGCGTAGACCGGGTGGCGCACGGCCATCAGGTCGCGCATCGTCGCCTCGGGATCCTCGGTCTGCAGCAGCGGGCGGTTGCCGCGCTTGCGGACCCGCCGCATCAGCACGTCCAGATCGGCCTTCAGCCAGACGGAGACCGCCGATTCAGCGATGCGCGCGCGGGTCGCCTCGCGCAGGTAGGCGCCGCCGCCCGTCGCCAGGACCAGCGGGCCGGCCCGCAGCAGGCGCGAGATCACCCGCTCCTCGCCGTCGCGGAAGCTCGGCTCGCCGTAGATCGCGAAGATGTCGGGGATCGTCAGGCCGGCCGCGGCCTCGATCTCGATGTCGGCATCCTTGAAGATCAGCCCGAGGCGGCTCGCCAGACGTCGGCCGACGGTGCTCTTGCCCGCTCCCATGAGGCCCACGAGCACGATCGAGCGCAGGCCGAGCGCGCGGCGCAGACGCGCCTCGATCGGTTCCCCCGCCTCCTCCCCGCTCATGGCCTCCTGCATCGACTCCTGCATCGCATCCGTGCGGCGTCCCCGCCTCTCCACCGGCCCCCGCGCGCCTGTCGCCCGGGCAGCCTCACATCCTGCGGCAGGCTCTTAGCGCGATTCAAGCGGCCTGCGAAACGCATCCCTGTGTCGTCGTGGGCCTTGTCAGCGCCTCGTTCACGTGGTCGAACCCGGGCATCGGCGGCGGCTCGGAGAAGGCCTTCGCCCGCCCCCTCCCCGCCGCCAGCGCCCGTCTGCCCGAGGTTCGACCGACGTGCCGACCCTGTTCCGTTTCTTTGCCACCCTCGCGATCCTGGCGGGTCTGGTCTACGCGGCCATGTTCGCGCTCGCGCATTTCGTCCAGCCGACGCCGCGGGAGATGAGCGTGACCATCCCCGCCTCGAAGCTGCAGCCGGGCAACCGTTGAGCGGGCCGGAGGGCAGCGGCGACGCCGCCCGGGCGCCCCGCCCCGAGGTCGCCGAGTACCTCGACATGCTGGCCGCCGAGCGCGGTGCCGGGCTGAACACCCTGAGCGCCTACCGCCGGGACCTGGACGATTACCTCGACTATCTCGCGCGCTCGGGCACGGCGCTCGGCGACGTGGAGGCCGGCACGCTGCGGGCCTTCCTGATCGACCTCGAGACCCGGGGCCTGAAGGCGTCCTCGGCGGCGCGGCGCCTGTCCTGCGTGCGCGGTTTCCACAAGTTCCTCTACGCCGAAGGCGGCGCCGAGAGCGATCCGAGCGTCGCGGTGTCCGGTCCGCGCCGCGGGCGCGCGCTCCCCAAGGTCCTGTCCATCGCGGAGGTCGACCGGCTGCTCGCCACGGCGCAGGCGGCCGCCAGCGCCGATCAGGCCCCCGGCCCAGCCCGGCGGGCACGCCGGATGGCGTGCCTGCTCGAGCTGCTCTACGCCACGGGCCTGCGCGTCTCGGAACTGGTCGCCCTGCCCCGCGCGGCGGGCGCGACGCGCGAGCGCTACCTCATCGTCAAGGGCAAGGGCGGCCGCGAGCGCCTCGTGCCCCTGACCGATGCGGCCCGCACCGCGATGGCGGCGCATCTTCCGGCCGTGCCGGAGGACAACCCGTGGCTGTTTCCCGCCGACAGCGACAGCGGCTATCTCACCCGTCAGGCCTTCGCCCGCGATCTCAAGGTGCTGGCCCCGGCGGCGGGGCTCCACCCGGATCGGGTGAGCCCCCACGTGCTCCGCCACGCCTTCGCGAGTCACCTCCTGCAGAACGGCGCCGACCTGCGCATCGTCCAGGAGCTGCTCGGCCACGCCGACATCTCGACGACGCAGATCTACACGCACGTCCTCGACGAGCGCCTGAAGGCGATGGTCCGCGATCTGCATCCGCTGATGGATGGCTGAGCGCTGGCGGGCGGATGGTGTGGCAACTCTCGGTCGGTCGCCCCAATTGTATACGTTTAGCGAACTGCCTAGAAGTAGCCCCTCGCCATACCGGTACGCGAGCCAGCCTTTACCAGAGAGAGTTTTCCTATGTCAGGCCCCACGGCCTCGCAGATCGGCATCGAGCCGGATCGAGCGGGGCACACGCGTGCCGACCAGCTTTCGCAGCGGGAGCGGCAGCGCCTCGACAACCAGCTGTGCTTCGCGGTCTACGCCGCCGCGCACGCCTTCGGCCGCGCCTACCGCAACCTCCTGGGTCGCCACGAACTGACCTATCCGCAATACCTCGTCCTGCTGGTCTTGTGGGAGCAGGACGGATTGTCGGTCAAGGAGATCGGGAACCGCCTGTTCCTGGATTCGGGTACGCTGACGCCGCTCCTGAAGCGCCTGGAAGCCTCCGGGCGCGTGCGCCGCGCCCGCGACCGGGTCGACGAGCGTCAGGTCAGCATCTTCCTCACCGCCGCCGGCGAGGCCCTGCGCGAGGAACTCGCCTGCCTGCCCGACGAGGCGGGGGGCATGACCGGTCTCGATATCCAGGGCCGCAAGGACCTGCTTCAGGATCTCGTCACGCTCAGGCTGAGCCTGCAGGCCGGCCTCACGCCCGACTAGGACGCGGCCGGAGCCCCGGGAGCGGCCGGGCGGCCGCTCCCGGTTCGTGCCGATCTTCGCCTCTCAGGACTGCGTCTTGAGGTAGGCGATGACGTCGTTGATCTTCTTGTCGTCGGGGTAGCCCTGGAAGATCATCTTGGTGCCGGGCACCTTCGCCTTCGGGTTCTTCAGCCACTCGTGCAGGTTGGCCTCGTCCCAGGTGATGCCGGAGTTCTTCAGGGCGGCGGAGTAGTTGTAGCCCTCGTAGGTGCCCGCCTTGCGGCCGACGACGCCCTTCAGGTCGGGACCCACGCCGTTCTTCTGGAAGTTGTGGCACGCCTTGCAGGGGGCGAACGCCTTCTCGCCGGCCGCGGCGTCGCCGGCGTCCTGGGCCTGCGCGGCGAGAGGCATCACGACGGCAAGGACGGCGCCGAAAACGAGTGAACGCATGGATTTCCTCCTGTTGGCCGCCGCTTGGGCAGCGATGCGGGCAGAGCTTGCCTGCCTGGAACAGCTCTAAATGAATGTGCCCGGCGCGCGCAACGGCCCAGTCTGGGATAGCCGTCATCCGGGGCCGGTTGGCGGCTGCTGCGGGCCGCCGCCCCACTCAACACCGCGTGAACGGATTGGCTCCGTGCGACGGCGCGCGGCGCCGTTCCCTCAGATCCCGTGATAGGTCCGATACCAGTCGACGAAGCGCCCGATCCCGGTCTTCAGGGGCGTGGCGGGCCGGAAGCCGGCGTCCCGCACGAGGTCGTCGATGTCGGCGTAGGTCGCCGGGACGTCCCCGGGCTGCATCGGCAGGAGGATCTTCTCCGCCTTGCGGCCCAGGGCGTCCTCGAGGAGCGCGATCATATCCAGGAGCGCCACCGGCTCGTTGTTGCCGATGTTGTAGATCCTGTAGGGGGCGGAGCTGGTCCCGGGATCCGGCGCCGCGCCGCTCCACGCGGGGTCGGGCGCGGCCGGCCGGTCGGCCAGGGCCCGGATCCCCGCGACGATGTCGTCGATGTAGGTGAAGTCCCGGAGCATCCGCCCTTCGTTGAACACGCGGATCGGTTCGCCCGCCAGGATCGCGCGGGTGAACAGGTACAGCGCCATGTCGGGCCGGCCCCAGGGGCCGTAGACGGTGAAGAAGCGCAGGCCCGTCGTCGGCAGGCCGTAGAGATGGCTGTAGCTGTGCGCCATCAGCTCGTTCGCCTTCTTGGTCGCGGCGTAGAGGCTGAGCGGATGGTCGACGTTCTGGTGCACCGAGAACGGCATCGCGGTGACGCCGCCGTAGACGGAGCTGGAGGACGCGTAGAGGAGGTGTCCCACGCCGCCGTGGCGGCAGGCCTCGAGGATGTTCAGGAAGCCGACGAGGTTGCTCGCCGCGTAGGCGTGCGGATCGGTGAGCGAGTAGCGCACGCCGGCCTGGGCCGCGAGGTGGATCACCGTGCGGAACGCGTGGCGGCGGAACAGCGCGTCGAGGCCGTCGCGGTCGGCGAGGTCGAGGCGCGCGAAGCTGTAGCCCGGGAAATCCGCGAGGCGTTGCAGCCGGGCTTCCTTGAGGCGCACGTCGTAATAGGCGTTGACGCTGTCCAGCCCGACGACCTGCCGGCCGTCCTCGAGGAGGCGCAGGGCGAGCTGGTTCCCGATGAAGCCGGCCACGCCGGTGATCAGAACAGGTGGCAGGGACATGCGCGCGGACCGACGGGCTGACTGGCCGCCCGGGGGGCGAGCTGTAGCATGGGGTATGGGCGCGACAAATCGGTGCCCGACATGAGCCTGCCGACATGAGCCTGCCGACGCTCCGAGCGGCCTGTCGTGCGGGCGCGTGACGCGCTAGGCTCGCGGCTGCCGTGCAGCCCGATCCGAGACCGCTCCCCGACAGCCTGACCCGCCTGCTCACCGTGCCGGAGCAGCGCCCGGTCCGGGCGCGTCCCGAGCCTTCGCGGAGGGAGCGGGCTTCGGAGCCGCGCTCCGCACACGCGGCGCTGGAAGCGGCGATCCTCCGCGGCTTCGTGTTCGGTCTCTCGGGGCTCGTCTGGCTCGTCGTGCTGGCGCTGTCGGTCCGGCATATCGCGCACTGACCGTGCCCCGAGTCCCCCGCAGTCCCGGCGTGACGCTGTGGATATCGGTGGTGCGCCTGTTCGCCCGCGTCCTCAATCAGTACGCGAACAGCCAAGTTCGCTATTGAGGCGGCCAGACCGGGGGCGGCTCGACGGCGAGGATGGGACGATGTCTCTGACAGGGCGTTTCTGGTTCCGGAAGACCTGGACAGGGCGGCTGGTGCTCCTGGTCGAGGAGGAGCGCCCCCGCTGGTTCGGCCGCGGCTCCGGCAAGCCGCGCTGGCGCAACGCCAAGCTCCTCGATTTCGCCGAGCCCGAGCTGCGGCCGCTCATGGCGATGGAGAAGCAGCACCGCGCGGGCGGTTCCACCGGCCAGGTGCGGGCGCTGCGCCCGGTCCCGACCGCGCCGGCCGCGCGCGCCGCGCACGGCTGAGGGCCGAGGCAGGGGGGCGCGCCGCATCTGGTCCGACGCGCGGCCATCACCACCTGTCGTGGGTCGCTCCGCCCGGGGCGGCACCCCTGCAATCGGTGAAGACCATGCCGCGCTACTTCTTCCACACGCAGATCGGCGAGGACGTCATCTCCGACCCGACCGGGATCGAGCTTCGGGATCCGGACGCGGCCTGGGAGGCGGCGCGGGAGACGATCCGCGCCGCCCTGCGCCAGCCGCAGGATCAGGCCCGGCTGATGACGGCGTGCCTCGTGGTCACGGACGACGACGGCGAGGTCGTGCTGGAATTCCCGTTCAGCGAGGCCGTGGCGCTGCCCGCCGACGCGGACCCGACGCGTCACTGAGATCGGCGACGCGCGCGCTCCGCGCCCTACATCGCGCCGCAGCCCACCGGAACGGAGCTGCGCCCGTATGGATACGCCACCGAACGACCTCGATGCCCGCGCCCTCGGCCGGGCCGCGCCCGCCAAAGGGCTCGCCCGGGAAGCCTGCCCCTACGCGGAGGGGACGGAGGCGCGCGCGCTCTGGCTGGCCGGTTACGACGCGGCCCTGGCGGAGGGCGAGACGCCCGTGACCGGCGGTCTCGCCAAGCACCCGGTCGACGGGTCGGCCCGCTGATGGACGCCCGGACCGCACCGCATCCCGGCGCGCATCATTCGACTCTCGACCGCAAGTCGGTCGGGGCCGTCGTCCTGGGCAACGCCCTCGAATTCTACGACTTCACCGTCTACGCCTTCTTCGCCAAGCCGATCGGCGAGGCCTTCTTCCCGGCGAACGACCCGACCCACAGCCTGCTGGCATCGCTCGCCCTGTTCGGCATCGGCTACGTCATGCGGCCCATCGGCGGTGTGCTGATCGGCGCCTTCGCGGACCGGGCCGGCCGCAAGCCCGCGATGCTGATCACCATCGCGCTGATGGCCGTCGGCATGCTCATGCTGGCCGCCTGCCCCTCCTACGCGACGATCGGCGGCTGGGCGCAGGTCATCGTCATCGCCGGACGCCTCGTGCAGGGCCTCGCCCTCGGCGGCGAGGTCGGTCCCTCGACCGCCTTCCTGCTGGAGGCCGCGCCCCCGGACCGGCGCGGCTTCGTGACGAGCTGGCAGATCGCCAGCCAGGGCTGCGCCGCCCTGTTCGCCGGGATCATCGCGACCGCCCTGGCGCTCGCGGTCGGCGACCAAGCGATGGCGCAGTGGGGCTGGCGGCTGATGTTCGCCCTCGGCCTGTGCGTCGTACCGGTCGGCCTCATCATCCGCAGCCACCTGCCCGAGACCGCCGGCGCCGAGGAGGATCCGCACGCGGCGGCCTCGACGATGGCGGTGGTCGGCCGGCTCCTGCGCGAGCACGGCCGCCTGCTGGGCCTGACCTTCCTGGTCATCGCGGCCTCGACCGTGTCGAACGCGGTCGGCACCAACATGCCGGTCTTCGCAGGCGCGACCCTCGGCCTGAGCGAGACCGCCGCCACGGCGGTGCCGATCGCCCTCGGGCTCGCCTCGGTGATCTTCCCGCTGCTCGGCGGCTGGCTGGCCGACCGGTACGGGCGGCGACCGGTGATGATCTGGCCGCGGGCGCTGATCCTGATCCTGGCGGTCCCGGCCTTCGCCTGGGTGGTGCGGGCGCCGAGCGCTGCCAGCGTCTACGCGGTCACCTTCCTGCTCTCGGCGCTGTCGTCCATCAACGCGGCGGCCGTGATCGTCGGCATTCCCGAGGCCCTGCCGCGGGCGGTGCGCAGCGCCGGGTTGTCGATCGTCTACGCGGTCTCCGTCTCGGTGTTCGGCGGCAGCACGAACTACGTGGTGAACTGGCTGATCGCCGCGACCGGCGACCGGCTCGCGCCGGCCTACTACCTCGCCGCGTTCAGCCTCGTCGGGACGATCGCCGCGTTCCTGCTGCCCGAGACCCGCGGAAGGGACCTCGACGCCGACGCGGAGGCCTGAGTCGGTCGCGCCGGGGCGTTCCGCATTATGTATGCACGTGCTGCATCAGGGCGGGTCATCCATGCGCCCATCGCGGGGCCGACACCGAGCGGATGTGCGCCCGCGCACGGATCTCGCCGCGGAGAGGCCGGTTGCCCGAGCCAACGCTAGGTGTGCAGGCGCGGCGGGCCTAGATCGGCCCGATGCCCAAGTCCCTCGAGACGCGCCGCCCGCTGGTCCTCGCCGCGGTGATGGCGTCGATGTTCATGATCGCCATCGAGGCGACGATCGTCTCGACGGCGATGCCGCAGATCGCCGGTCATCTCGGCGACCTTCACCTCTACGCCTGGGTGTTCGCGTCCTTCCTGCTGACGCAGACGGCCACCACGGTGGTGTTCGGCAAGCTCTCGGACCTCTACGGACGCCGGCCAGTCCTGCTGTTCGGCATCGCGGTGTTCCTGGCGGGCTCCCTCCTGTGCGGGCTCGCGTGGTCGATGCCCTCGCTGATCCTGTTCCGCCTCATCCAGGGCGTCGGCGCCGGGGCGATCCAGCCGGTGAGCCTGACCGTCATCGGCGACCTTTACGCGGTGCGGGAACGCGGCAAGGTCCAGGGCTACCTCGCGAGTGTCTGGGGGATCTCGTCGGTGGCCGGCCCGCTGGTCGGCGGCCTGATCATCGGCCACCTGAGCTGGCCCTGGATCTTTTGGATCAACCTGCCGATCGGCGTGATCGCGGCCGGCCTGTTCCTGTGCTTCCTCCACGAGGGCGTCGAGCGCCGCCCGCGCCAGATCGACGCGATCGGTGCGGCCCTGTTCACCGCCGCCATCGCGGCGCTGATGATCGCGCTGACCGAGGCGGGCGAGTCGGCCGAAGCCGCCCTGTGGCCGGCGGTGGCCTTCGTGGTGGCCGCGACTCTGTTCGTCGTCCAGGAGCGGCGCGCGCCGGACCCGATGCTCGACATTCGCCTGTGGTTGCAGCGCCCCATCGCGACCGCCAACACCGCGACGCTGCTCTCCGGCATGACGGTGATCGGGCTCACGGCGTTCCTGCCGATGTACGTGCAGGGCGTCATGCGGCAGTCGCCCCTGATCGCCGGACTGACCCTGACCCTGATGGTGCTCGGCTGGCCGATCGGCGCCACGACGGCGGCGCGCAGCTTCGTGCGGTTCGGCCTGCGCCCGATCCTGCTGGTCGGCGCGACGCTCCTGCCCCTCGGCGCGGTCGCCTTCGTGGCTCTCGGGCCCGATACCTCCCCGGCGGTGGCGGCCTGCGGCTCGGTCGTGATGGGGCTCGGCATGGGCTTCCTGTCCACGGCCGCCATCGTGATCATCCAGGACAGCGTCGCCTGGGCGCAGCGCGGGGCGGCGACGGCCTCCAACATCTTCTCGCGCAACCTCGGCTCGACCCTCGGCGCGACCGTCCTCGGGGCGGTGCTGAATTACCGGCTCGCGAACCCGTCGAGCGGCCCGGCGGTGAACTCCGATCAGCTGCGGCGCCTGCTCGACGATCCGGCAAGTCTCGGGGCCGGCGGCGAGGCGATCCGGGCCGGCTTGGAGCACGCCCTGCACGGCACGTTCTGGACGGTGTTCGCCGTGGCGGGGCTGACCCTGCTCCTGTCGCTGCTGGTCCCGCCGGTGGCGATCTCCGACCGGCCGCGCGAGCTCGCCGTCGAGTAGGGGGCGGCATTCGCCGAGGGAGAGGCGCCGCAGGCGCGGCGCCGGCCGAGCGATCCCGTCTCCACAGCGGGCCTTTGACTGTCCCGCCGGAGGCCCCTAGCGTCGGCTCATGCCCCTCGTGCCGCCCCCGCGCCCCGCAGCCCAGCAAGCGGCGGACATCCCGCCGACCAGCGTGCTCAACGCCAACCAGCCGGAATGGTCGGTCGGCGAGCTCGCGGGCGCCCTGAAGCGCACCCTCGAGGACGCCTTCGGGCACGTCCGGCTGCGCGGGGAGATCTCGGGGTATCGCGGCCAGCACGGCTCGGGCCACGCCTATTTCTCCCTGAAGGACGGGCAGGCGCGGATCGACGCGGTGGTCTGGAAGGGCGTGTTCGGACGCCTGCGCCAGCGGCCGCAGGAGGGGTTGGAAGTCGTCGCCACCGGCCGCATCACGACCTTCGCGGGCAAGTCCTCGTACCAGATCGTCATCGAGAGCCTGGAGCCCGCGGGGCTCGGCGCCTGGATGGCGCTCCTGGAGGAGCGCAAGAAGCAGCTCGCGGCCGAGGGCCTCTTCGCGCCGGACCACAAGCGGCCGATCCCCTACCTGCCGCGGGTCGTCGGCGTCGTCACCTCGCCGACCGGCGCGGTGATCCGCGACATCCTCCACCGGCTGGAGGACCGCTTTCCCCGTCCGGTCCTCGTCTGGCCGGTGCGGGTCCAGGGCGACGGCGCGGCCGAGGAGGTCGCGGCCGCGATCCGCGGCTTCAACGCCCTCCCGGCCGGGGGGCCGATCCCGCGCCCGGACGTGCTCATCGTGGCCCGCGGCGGCGGCTCGATCGAGGATCTCTGGGCCTTCAACGAGGAATGCGTCGTCCGCGCCGCCTTCGCGAGCGCGATCCCGCTGATCTCGGCGGTGGGGCACGAGACCGACACCACGCTGATCGACTACGTCTCGGACCGCCGCGCGCCGACCCCGACGGGCGCCGCCGAGATGGCGGTGCCGGTCCGCGCCGACCTGATCGCCACGGTGGCGGACCTGTCGGCCCGCGGCCGGGGGGCGGTCGGGCGCCGGATCGACCGCGACCGGTCGGACCTGCGCGCCCTCGGACGCGCCCTTCCGAGCGCCGACGCCCTGCTGGCGGCCAAGCGCCAGCGGCTCGACCTCGCCGAGGCGCGCCTCGCCCCGGCGCTGGCGGCGGGCGCGAGCCGCCACCGCGCGCGGCTCCAGCTGCTCCTCGACCGGATGGCCCGCCGCTCGCCCGACGTGGCCCTCGCCAACGCCCGCGCCCGGCTGGCGCGGATCGACCACCGGCCGCTCCACGCCCTGCGCAACGACGTCCAGCGCAAGGGCGAGGCCCTGGTCCAGCTCGGGCGCCGCCTCGTCGTCGCACGCGAGGCCAGCCTGGAACGGGCCCGGGCGCTGCAGGCGCGCCGCACCGACCGGCTCCTCGCCTTGTCGGAGCGCCTCGCCCAGGCGGGCGCGCGCGGGATCGAGCGTCGTCGCGACCGGCTCGACGGTCTGGCGGGCCTGCTCGGCTCACTCAGCTACCGCGCGGTGCTCGACCGGGGCTACGTGCTGGTACGCGACGCCGCGGGGCTGCCCGTCCGCCGCGCCGCGGAGGCGGCGGCCGCCCAGCGCCTCAGCCTGCAATTCGCCGACGGGACCGTGACGGCCGTGCCCGATGGGACTGCCGATCCGTCCCTGTCGGCCGCTCCATCCCCGTCCGCGAAGCCCGCCCGGCGCGGCGGCGCGGCCGCGCCGGCGACGGCCGGCAAACGGACCGGCGCGAGCCCCGCCCCGACGCGGCAGGGCTCGCTGTTCGACGCCTGAAACGGTCGCCGCGGCCGGATGTAAGGGCCGGCCCGCGACCCCCCGCGTCTCAGCCGGGCTCCGGTCCGACCCGGTAGTGATAGCGGTACAGTTCGCGCTCGAATCCGAGTGCTCTGTAGAGCGCCCGCGCCGGCGTGTTCGCGGCCACGACCTGCAGGCAGGCGGCCCGGGCGCCCTCCCCGCGGCCCCAACGCAGCAGCGCGCCGACCGCGCGCCGGGCATGGCCGCGGCCGCGCAGGGGTTCGGGCGTCGCCACCGCCTCGATGACCATCAGCTCCCGGTCGAGCACCCCGAAGGCGATGGCGCCGATGCCCCCCGCGGCCGCTGCCGCCGCGAAGGCCCGCGGCAGGGCCAGGGCGGCGACGGTGTCGCGGAACACCCGCGCGGCCGCTTCATCCGCGCGGTTCACCGCGTCGCGCAGGGCCAGCCAGTCCGGCCCGGGCGCCGCGGCGACCGCCACGGCCGGATCGGGCGCAATCGGCAGGTCGTCGAGACTGCGGATCAGCGTGCAGGTCTCGTCGACCACATCGTAATCGCCGCCGGCGAGGAGCGGCTCCATCTGCGGGGCGATGGCCGGCACGCGGAAGATCGGGCGCTGCCCCAGGCGGCCGTAGATCGCGCGCGCCGCCGCGATGGCCGGTCCGGGCGCGCCGCTCCCGCGCATGGGGTTCACGGAATTCTGCCGCTTCGAGCGGCCGCCGGCGGCGCGCAGCAGGTAGCCGTGGACCAGGAGCTCGCGCGGGCTCGGCCAGGCGTTGAGGCAGGCCTCCTCCACGCGCCAGGCCTGTTCGAGATCCGCCATCGCCGCCTCCTCCGATGCTCCTGATCGCACGCGGCCACGACTCGGCCAATGAGTCCGAGACAAGACTTCGGCCATGCGGCGTCGCGTACGCTTGAAGCATTCCGGCGCCGCGCGATGTCTCGCCGATGTCCGAGCCCGAAGTCCTGTTCTGCCTGCACTTTCTGGGCGGAAGTGCCCGAAGCTGGGAGCGTCTCGCGCGCGCCCTCGACGGGACGCCGTTGACTTGCGTGCCCGTAGACTTGCCGGGCTTCGGCGATGCCGCCGGCACGCCGGGCTACTCCGTCGCCGCCATGGCCGATCACGTGGCCGAGGCCATCCGCGCGCGGGCTCCGGCGCGCTACGCGATTGCCGGCCACAGCATGGGGGCCAAGGTTGCGCTGGCGCTCGCGCGCCGGGCCGAGGATGGCGAGGCGGGGCTGGCGGGGCTCACCGACCTCGTCCTGGTCTCCGGTTCGCCGCCGAGCCCGGAGCCGATCCCGGAGGACCGGCGCGCCGACATGCTCGCTTGGATCGACGCGGATCCCGAGACCCGGCGCCGCGAGGCCGAGGCCTTCGTGCGCGCCAACGTGGGCGACGGCCTGGATCCCGAGAGCGAGGCGCGGGCGGTGGCCGATGTCCTGCGGGCCGAGCCGGCCGCCTGGAAAGCCTGGCTCGAGGAGGGCGCCAACGAGGATTGGTGCCGCCGGGTCGGCGTCCTGCGCACCCCGGCGCTGGTCCTCGCGGGGTCCGAGGATGCCGACCTCGGGCCTGACGCGCAGCGGGCCCTCACGGCGCCCCACCTCGCGCACCATCGTCTCGTCACCGTGGACGGCGTCGGCCACCTCCTGCCGCTGGAGCGGCCCGCGGCCCTGGCCGACCACCTGCGCGCCCATCTCGGTGACCGGCCCCGGCCGCCCGTCGAGGCCGGCCCGGCGGTGCCGCCGGACTACGCGGCGCTGATCGCCTCCGAGCGCGTGAACAGCCGCCTCCGTGAGGCGCTCGCGGAACGCGCCGCGCCGGGCGATCCCGCCTATCGGCCGGCGGCCCTCGACCCGGTGGAACTCGCGATCCTGCGGGCCGCCCTCGCCCGCGTCGTGCCGGTGCCGCACCTCGATCTGGCCGGCCGCCTCGACCGGCGGCTTTCCTCCGGCGACGGGGACGGCTGGCGCTTCTCGGCCCTGCCGCCGGACGCGGAGGCCTACCGCGCCGCCCTTCGGACGCTCGACGCCGCCGCCCGCATCGCCCGCAACCGCCCGTTCGTGACCCTCGACGCGGCCGAGCAGGACGGGCTGCTCACCCTGTGCGCGCGCGCCGCGCTGCAGGTTCCGGAGAGCCTCGGCGGCCGCCTCGACGCCGACCGGATGCGGTTCTGGTTCGAGGATCTCCGCGCCGACGCGGTCCGCCTCTGGCTCGGCCATCCGGCGGCCCTGGCGCGGATCGGCTTCTCGGGAATCGGTGCCGGCGGCGACCGGCCGGGCGAGATCGCGGACGGCCTGCCGGGCTTCCACGCCGTCGGACTCGACGC
Source organism: Methylobacterium sp. 285MFTsu5.1 (assembly GCF_000383455.1). Lineage (NCBI taxonomy): Bacteria > Pseudomonadati > Pseudomonadota > Alphaproteobacteria > Hyphomicrobiales > Methylobacteriaceae > Methylobacterium > Methylobacterium sp. 285MFTsu5.1. The sequence continues at coordinate 84,502 of NZ_KB911278.1, forward strand.
GCCGGAACCCTGGGAGCCGCGGGCGCTGCGGACGGAGGCGGGACGATGAACCTCGCGGGGATGCGGACCTACCGCGCGGACGAGGCCGTCGACGCGGTCGTGGTGGGGACGGGCGCCGGCGGCGCGCCGCTCATCGCGCGCCTCGCCGCGGCGGGGCTGAAGGTCGTGGCCTTGGAGGCCGGACCGAACTTCACCCCGGAGCGCTTCGCCTTCGACGAGACGCTGGCCGACGAGATCTACTGGACCGAGGAGCGGCTGAGCGGCGGCTCGACCCCGGAGGCCTTCGGGGCGAACAACAGCGGGACCGGCGTCGGCGGCTCGACGCTGCACTGGGGCGCCTTCGTGCCCCGGGCCGACGCCCGCGACCTCCGATTACACACGGAGAGCGGCGAAGGGGTCGACTGGCCACTGTCCTACGAGGACCTGCTCCCGTTCTACGAGCGGGTCGAGCGCTTCCTCGGCGTCTCCGGCGCGCAGAGCTATCCGTGGGATGCCGGCCGCCGTTATCCCCTGCCCCCCGTCCCGCGGAACGGGCCGGCGCAGATCATGGCGCGGGCCTGCGAGGCCCGCGGCATCCGGTGGGCGGACGCGCCCGCCGCCGTGGTCTCGCGGGACTTCCAGTCCGAGGACGGGCCCCGCCGCAACGCCTGCATCAATTGCGGCTTCTGCCACCAGGGCTGCCGCACGGGCGCCAAGGCCAGCATGGACGTGACCTACCTACCCTACGCGGTCGCCCGCGGCGCCGAGATCCGGGCCGAGGCCTTCGTCCACGGCCTGGAGCGGGGCGCCGACGGCCGGATCACCGGCGTGGTCTACCGGCAGGACGGCGCGGAGCGGCGGCAGCGCTGCGGCGCCGTCTTCCTCTGCGCCGGAGCGGTCGAGACGCCGCGCCTGCTGCTCCATCTCGGCCTGGCCAATTCCAGCGGCCAGATCGGGCGCAACTACATGGGGCACGTGGCGACCCAGGTCTGGGGCACCTTCGACTACGAGGTGCGCATGAACCGGGGCTATCCGTCCTCGCTGATCACCGAGGACTTCATCCGCGCCGGCGCCGACTTCGCCGGCGGCTACCTGATCCAGAGCCTCGGCGTGGTGCCGTTGACCTTCGGCAACTCGGCGGCGCGGGGGCGCGGCCTGTGGGGGCAGCCGCTGCTCGACTACCTCGACCGCTACAACCACTTCGCCGGCATCGGCATCAACGGCGAGACGCTGCCCTGCGACGCAAACGTGCTGACCCTCGCCGACGAGACCGACGCGCACGGGATGCGCAAGGCCCATATCAGCTTCGGCTACAGCACCAACGAGAACCGCCTCAACGCGCACGCCACCAAGGTCATGCGCGATCTCTGGGAGGAGGCGGGGGCCGACGACGTCTGGGTGCTGGAGCGCGTCGCCCACACGCTCGGGACCTGCCGGATGGGCCGCGACGGGACGAGCGCCGTCGTCGACCCGCACGGCCGCAGCTTCGACATCGACAACCTGTGGATTTGCGACGGCTCGACCTTCCCGAGCTCGCTCGCGGCGAACCCGGCCCTGACCATCATGGCGCTCAGCCTGCGCAGCGCGGAGGCGTTCCTGGCCGGCGGCCCCTGAGCCGGCTCAGCCCGCGGCGGCGCGCAGGTCCGCGAGCCCGCGCCGCTGCCGGCCCGCCCCGTCGAAGTTCGACGGGTCCAGCCACGCCGCGAAGCCGGCGCGCACCCGCGGCCACTCGGTATCGGTGATGGAGAACCATGCCGTGTCGCGGGAGCGGCCCTTCACCACCACGGCGTTGCGGAAGATGCCCTCGAAGGTGAAGCCGAGCCGCAGCGCCGCCGCCCGGGACGGGGCATTGAGGCTGTCGCATTTCCACTCGTAGCGCCGGTAGCCGAGCTCGTCGAAGGCCCGGGCCATCATCAGCGCCATGGCCTCCGTGGCGGCGGGCGCCCGCTGCAGCCGGGGGCCGAAGTGGAGGTGGCCGATCTCGATCACGCCGTTGGCGGGATCGATCCGGAGATACGAGGCGATCCCGAGGGCGTCGCCGCTCGCGTGATCCAGGATCGCGTGGAACAGCGGGTCCTCGCTCGTCTGCTGCCGCGCGAGGCGCGCCAGGTAGGCCTCCGCGCTCTCCGGCATTTCGTCGCCGAGATAGGTCCAACCGCGCGTGTCGGGGGCGGCCCTGTAGGTGGCGTAGAGTGCGTCCGCGTGCGCCGCGGCGTCGAGCGGCACGAGCCGGCAGAAGCGGCCCTCCAGGGGCGTGCGCGGCGGCCGCGGGCGCGGGCTCCAGTCCGGCAGCGCCGGGCCGACGGGCTGGCCGAAGCCGTTGAGGCGCGCGCTCACAGCCCGCTCCGCTCGGCGACCAGCCCGGCGAGACCCGCCTCGCCCTCGGCGCGCAGCCCCGCGATGACCCCGTGCCGGTCGGCCTCGGGCCTGTTCTGGCTCATCTTCCACTTCCCCTCGACCCGCGTGATCGGAATCTCGATGCCGATGATGCCCCGAACCTGCGCGGCGACGAACGGCGCCGGCGCGTCCGCGACCGCCCACGGCTCGGCCCGGGACGCCTCGCGCAGGGCGGTGAGGTCGGCGATCTGGCGCCCGAGCCAGTCGGCATCCTCGATCATCCGCGGCCGGCCCCAGGCATGGACGGTGGCGTAGTTCCACGTCGGGACCACCCGGCCGTGCTCGCGCTTGCTCGCGTACCAGCTCGGCGTGACGTAGCCCTGCGGCCCCTGGAACACGATCAGGCACTCCTCCGCCGCGGCGAGATCCTGACCCTGCGGGTTGGCGCGGGCGAGATGCGCCCGCAGCACCCCGTGGGGACCGTCGTCGTCCAAGAGGAACGGGATCGGGTTGGCGGTCAGGCCACCCGCGCCGGCGGTCACCAGCAGGCCGAGGGGGTTGGCGCGGATCAGCGCGTGCTGCGCGGCGCGTGAATCGTCCCGGAAATGGGGCGGCTGGTACATGGGCCTGTCCTGCGGCGATGTTGCGGATCCGGGCTTGACCGTTCGGCGGTCCAGGCGAAAGGTCCAATTCTCGCGCTGTGACTGGACCAGTTTTCCGCATGGCCCGGGCTCCCCTGCCCCTGACGCTCACCCTCGACACCGCGGCCGCGGCGCCGCTGCACGCGCAGCTCCGAGAGGGCCTGCGCGCCGCGATCCTCGAGCGCCGGCTGCCGCGCGGGGCCCGGCTCCCGGCCTCGCGGGTCCTGGCCGCCGACCTCGGCTGCGCGCGCGGGACCGTCGTCCTGGCGCTGGAGCAGCTGACCGCGGAGGGCTACCTGACGGCGCGGCCGGGCTCCGCGACGCGCGTCGCCGCGACCCTGCCGGACGACGCGCTGCCCGCGCCCGGCCTGCTCCGACGCCCGGGGGACGAGCCGGCCCCGACCCTGTCCCGTCGGGGCACCCGCCTCGTGTCCGCGCCGCCGCGGCGCTACATGGCGGGTGCGGGCGTGCCCGACGCCTTCGCGCTGGGCCGGCCGGCGCAGGACGCTTTCCCCTTCGAGGTCTGGGGTCGCCTGCTCCAGGCCGAGTGGCGCCACGGCCCGACCGAGCGGCCGGACCCGCGCGGCTCGCCGGCCCTGCGCGCCGCCATCGCCGCCTACCTGGCCCAGGCGCGCGGCGTCGCCTGCGAGGCCGACGACGTCATCGTCACCGCGGGTATCCGACAGAGCCTGCGCCTGCTCGCCGAACTGCTCCTCGATCCCGGCGAGACCGCCCTGGTCGAGGAGCCCGGCTTCCCGGGCATCGCGCAGGCCCTCGCCGGCGCCGGCCTGAACCCGATTCCCGTCCCGGTCGGTCCCGGGGGCCTGTCGGTGGCCCTGGCCGCCGCGGGGGCGCCCGGCGCGCGGCTCGCGGTGGTGACGCCGGCCCACCATTACCCCCTCGGGCACGCCATGAGCCTGGAGAACCGCCTGGACCTCCTGGCCTGGGCCGAGGCGGGCTCGGGCTGGATAGTGGAGGACGATTACGACGGTGCCTACCGCTATGCCGGGCGCCCGCTCGCGCCGCTGCGCGCCCTCGATCGCGGCGGCCGGGTGATCTACGTCGGCAGCTTCTCGAAGCTGCTGCTGCCCGCCCTCGGCCTGAGCTACCTTGTGCTGCCCCGCGGCCTCGTCGCGCCGGTCAATCAGGCGCTGGCCGAGACCGGTCCCGCCCCGCCCGGGATCGGCCAGTGGGCGCTGGCGCGCTTCATCGAGGACGGCCACCTCGCCGGCCATCTGCGCCGGACGCGCCGCCTCTACGCCCTGCGCCAGGAGGCGCTGATCGAGGCCGCGCGCCGCCACGCCGGGGACGTCGCGGCGATCGCCGCCATGGAGGGCGGGATGCACGTCATCGCCCGGCCGGGGCCGGCCTGGGGCCCGGCCCTCACCGACGTGGCCGCCGCGGCGGCGCTCGGCCGCGCGGGGATCTCGGCGGTCGCGCTCTCGGCCTACCACGCCGGACCGGCGGAGCCGGGCCTGCTCCTCGGCTACGCCGCCGTGCCCGAGCGGGCGATCGAGCCGGCGGTGCGGCGCATGGCGGAGGTCCTGCGGGCGGCGGTCAGTGGAGGATCGCGCCCGTCTCCATGAACCGGTTCAGCCGCTCGATCAGCGGCGCGACCATCACCCGCTCGTACTGCGGCAGCAATCCGCGCCGCGCGTGGGCCACGTTGGCCTCGGCCTGCTCGCGGGCGAGGCGGTGCCAGCGCGCCCGGTCGTCCCGGCACGCGGCCCAGGCGCGCTCGATCGACCGGAACACGAGCGGCAGCCGCTCGGCCGGGTCGGACACGAGGTCGTAGTGGTGGTCGATCAGGCCGCCGAAGGTCTCGAAGCCCAGCTCGGACAGCCGCGCGACGGCGCGCGGCGCGCCCACCGTCACGAAGGGCAGGCCCGTCGCCGCCGCCTTGATCGACTTCTCGGTGATCCGCTCGACGCCCGGCTCGAAGAAGTCGGTCTCCGAGATGACGGTCAGGTCGCACGCCGCGTAGGCCTGCGTGTCGAGGGTCATGACCATGTCGGTGCCCTGATCGGCATCGATCCGCCGCGCCCGGCGCGGGATCCAGCTGCCGACATCGGCGAGCAGCGGCCCGAAGGCCGCCTCGATCTCCGGCGGGGCGTGGAAGACGTCGATGCCGCCCGCCTTCGGGTTGTCCTCGCCGATGCCGTGGAAGGAGATCAGCCCGTCGCGGTCCAGCCCGCTGAGCTGGAACCAGCGGTAGAGCAGCACCCGGTGCCAGCGCAGGGCCGCGTTCTGGCAGAGGAACCGGGCCGGGCCGGCGGCGCGGGCGAAGGGCGCGTAGCCGGTGCGGTCGAGGGGGTGCTGTGGGAAGAGCCGCGGACCCTCGGCGTCGTCCAGCCAGAGGGCGACCTGGAGCGGGAAGAACTCGAAGGTCCAGAACCGCAGGCCCTCGCCGTAGAGCCGCTCGTAGTCGAGCCGCAGCAGCCGGTTCTGCGTGACCAGGATCACCCGCTCGCGCGGGATCCCGCGTTCTTCGAGGTTCCGGTGCAGCGCTTCGAAGGTCGGCGCGTGCAGGCCCGGCCCCTCGTTCGAGAGGTCGAGGAGCAGCGCGGCGCGCCCGGCGCGGAGGTTCTCGGCGTCCCCCGGTTCGAGGAGGTCGAGGCGCCCGTTCGCCTCCGGGAAGCCCAGACGCACGAAATCGAGGACCGGCAGGCAGAGGACGTGGTTCGCCGGGCCGGGTTGGGCGGTCACGGTGACCCGCTTGCCCAGCCAGCCGAGGGCCGCCGGCAGGAAGTGCCCGGCCTCGCCCCGGGGCACGAGCAGGATCTCGGACGGGACTGGCCCGGATAGGACTGGCCCGGATTGGACTTGGCTCATCGTGACGCCCGCGCGGCCGGTTCGGACGCGGTCCGCCGCCGCGGGACCGCGCCGAGCCGGATAAAGCCTCGGCGCGGGGGCGTCGAGGTCAGGCCGGGACCGGCTCGGCGGCGCGCACCGGGGTCGGGCCGGCCCGGTAGGCCGCCGAGGCCTCCTCGGTCCGCCAGCAGGCGACGCGGTGGCCGGGGACGATCTCGGCGACCGGCGGCATCTCCCGGCGGCAGCTTTCCTCGGCCAGGAAGCAGCGCGGCGCGAACGGGCAGCCCGGCGGGCGGTTGGCGAGGTCGGGCGGGCTGCCGGGGATGGTCTGGAGCCGGGAGCCCTTGGCGAGCGCCCCCTCGGCCCGGCTGCGCAGCAGGCCGATCGTGTAGGGGTGGTGCGGGTTCAGCACCACCTGATGCGCCGTGCCGGTCTCGACGATCTTGCCCGCGTACATCACGGCGATCCGGTCGGCGACCTCGACCGCCGCGCCGAGATCGTGGGTGACGATCACGATCGACAGGCCGAGGTCGCGCTGCAGCTCGCGGAGCAGCAGCAGGACCTGGATCTGCACCGTGGCGTCGAGCGCCGTGGTCGGCTCGTCGGCGAGCAGGACCTGCGGCCGGCAGGCCAGCGCCAGCGCGATCATGGCGCGCTGGCGCATGCCGCCCGACATCTCGTGCGGGTAGTTGTCGAGCCGCCGCTCCGGGCTCGGGATCCGCACCCGCTCGAACAGGGCGAGCGCCCGCTTCCGCGCCGCGTCCTTGGAGATCGTCTCGTGGCGCAGAATCGCCTCGGTGATCTGCCGGCCGACCGTGTAGACCGGGTCGAAGGCGAGCAGCGGCTCCTGGAAGATCATCGAGACGTCGCCGCCGCGGAAATCGGCGAGCTGGCGCCGGGTCAGCGCCTGCACGTCCTTGCCGGCGGCCCGGATGCCGCCCTCGATCCGGCTGCGCCCCTCCGGGAACAGCCGCAGGATCGCCCGCAGGGTCACGCTCTTGCCGGAGCCGGATTCGCCGATGAGCGCCAGCGCCTGACCGCGCTCCAGGCTCAGGTCGACGCCGTCGACGACCTGCACCTTGCCGAAGGCGACGCGCAGGTTCTCGAGGGCGACCGCGGGTTCTGAACCGGACATCGGGGTGCTCATGCTGCCAGCGCGCCCGCGGGCGCCGCGGAATGGCCGGAACCCGGCTGGCGGGCGAGGCAGGCGACGCGGTGCAGCGGCCGGATCGTGTCGAGGGGCGGCTTCGTCCGGCCGCAGACGTCCTCCGCCAGGGCGCAGCGCGGGTGGAAGCGGCAGCCCGGGGGCGGGTCGATCGGGTTCGGCGGGTCGCCCGCGAGTAGCGCCGCCTGGGTGCGGTTGTCGGGATCGAGCGACGGCATCGAGGCGAGCAGCGCCTCGGTGTAGGGGTGCGCCGGCGCGTCGAGCACCGTGTCGGACGGGCCGATCTCGGAGACCCGGCCGAGATACATCACCATCACCCGGTCGGAGATGAAGCGCACGACGTTCAGGTCGTGGCTGATGAAGATGTAGGTCAGGCCGAACTCGGCCTTGAGGTCGAGGAGAAGGTTCAGGACCTGCGCCTCGACCGACTTGTCGAGCGCCGAGACCGCCTCGTCGAGGAGCACCAGCCGCGGCTCCAGGGCGAGCGAGCGGGCGATGTTCACCCGCTGGCGCTGGCCGCCGGAGATCTCGTGCGGGTAGCGGCCGGCGAAGCGCTTCGGCTCCAGCCCGACCCGGGCGAGCAGCCCGCGGGCGCGCTCCACCGCCTCGCGGGCGGGCACGCCGTTGACCTTCGGGCCGAAGGCGATCGACTGCTCGACGGTCATGCGCGGGTTGAGGGACGCGTAGCTGTCCTGGAACACCATCTGGGCCTGGCGGCGGTAGGACCGCCAGGGCATGGCGCGCTCGCCGACCGGCTGGCCGTCGTACAGCATCGTGCCGGAATCGCGCTCGATCAGGCCCATGAGCAGCTTGGCGGTCGTCGACTTCCCGCAGCCGGATTCGCCGACGATGCCGAGCGTCTCGCCCTTCAGGACATCGAAGTCGACGCCGTCGACCGCGCGGACGACCTGCTTCTTGCCCCCGGCCTTGCGGACCGGGAAGTGCTTGACGAGGCCCGAGACCGACAGGAGCGGCTGAGCGGGTCCGCCGCGGTCGCGGGCGAACGGGTCGGGGGCGTCCGGGATGACGCTCACTGGCGAATCTCCATGGCGGACCGGAGCCCGTCCGAGAACAGGTTGAAGGCGATCGAGACGATGAAGATGCAGACGCCCGGGAGGGCGGCCACGACCGGATTGACGTAGATCGCGGTGCGCAGGGTGTTGAGCATCAGGCCCCATTCGGGCTCGGGCGGGCGCACGCCGAGGCCGAGGAACGAGAGGCCGGAGGCCAGGATCATCGAGACCGAGATCAGGCTGGTCGCGTAGACGAAGATCGGCCCGACGACGTTGCCGAGCACCTGCACGCGCATGATCGTCAGGGCCGAGGCGCCCGACAGCTTGGCGGCGTCGATGTAGTCGCGCTTGCGGATGCCCGTGGTGACGCTCTCGGCGACGCGCGCGATCTGGGGCACGAACACGCAGGTCAGCGACACGATCGAGTTGAAGATGCCGGCGCCGAGCGCCCCGGACAGCGCGATCGCCAGCAGCACCGACGGGAAGGCGAAGAACACGTCGATGGTGCGCATCAGGATCGTGTTGGTCCAGCCGCCGACGTAGCCGGCGAGGATCCCGATCGCGGAGCCGATCACGAAGGCGATCAGCACCGGCGTGACGCCGATGAACAGCGACAGCCGCGAGCCCAGCATCAGCCGGCTGATCATGTCGCGGCCGAGCTCGTCGGATCCGAGCCAGTAGGTGGCGTCGCCGACGTGCCTGAGGCGGCGCAGCATGGAGCCCTTGTAGGGGTCCATCGGGGTGATCCAGGGCGAGAGGATCGCGATCAGCACGACGATCAGGATCACGGCGCCCGCGCCCATGGCGACGGGGTCGCGCACGAGCCGGTGGCCGACATGGCCCCAGAAGCCCCGCGACGGGGCGAAGGCGGCCTCGGGCCCGTGGGTCACGTCCTCGGCGGCGAGGACGCCGCCGTCGAGGGCCACGGAGGCCGCGGTGACGGGAACGGTCATCGTCGGGCTCCGGCTCAAGCGCGCTCGATGCGCGGGTCGAGGGCGGTCTGCATCACGTCCACCAGCAGGTTGAGGAGCACGAAGAACATCGCCAGCACGAGGATCGAGCCCTGGAGCAGGGGCAGGTCGCGCTGGAAGATCGCGGCGTTGAGAAGGAAGCCGGTGCCCGGCCACGCGAACACGGTCTCGACCAGGATCGAGCCGCCGAGCAGGTAGCCGAGCTGCAGGCCCATGATGGCGAGCGCGGTCGGGGCGGCGTTGCGCACGACGTGGCGGAACACGCCGCGCTCGTCCATGCCCTTGGCGCGCAGGGCCTCGACGAAGTCCTGGGACAGGATGTCGGCCACCAGCGCCCGGACCGTGCGGGCGATGATGCCCATCGGGATCACCGACATCGTGATCGCCGGCAGGATCAGGTAGCGCAGGTGCTCGAAGTCGGGCCGCCAGTTTCCGGAGCCGTCGGGCCCGGCCCCGGTGGGCGGCAGCCAGCCGAGATTGGCCGAGAACACGATCACCAGGACCATGCCGAGCCAGTAGTGCGGCACGCTCACGCCGAAGACCGACACGGCCGAGGCGGCCCGGTCGGCCAGCGAGTTGCGGTGATAGCCCGCCACGAAGCCGAACAGGGTGCCGAAGGTGAAGCCGATCACGGTCGCCACCGAGGCGAGGATCAGGGAGTTCACCACGGCGCGGCTGACCTCGCCGAGCACCGGGCGGCCGGTGGCGATGGAGGTGCCGAGATCGCCGTGCAGCACGTGCCAGAGCCAGATCAGGTACTGGACCGGCAGCGGCTTATCGAAGCCGTAGGCCGACCGCATCTCGTCGATGGTGGCCTGGGTGGCGTCGGCGGGCAGGACCGCGCTCAGGGGATCGCCCGGTGCGAGGTGGACGAGGAGGAAGCAGACGACGCTGACCCCGAACGCCACGGGCGTCACGTAGACCAGTCGTTTGAGGATGTAGAGCAGCATTCAAGGGCCTGTTGTCTACTCAGCCGAGACTATTCCCCTCCCCCTTGTGGGGAGGGGTCAGGGGTGGGGGTGGTTCAGGAGGCACCGCAACGCCCTATCCTGCACCACCCCCACCTCCGGCTCCTCCCCACGAGGGGGAGGAGAGAGGCGCCCCGTTACGCTACCGCCCCGCGGTCGCCATCGTAATCTTCGAGAAGTCCTGGAACCAGTTCTGCGCCTGGACGAAGCCCTTCACCTTGGGGCTCATCGCGCGCGGATTGACGTCGTGCGTGATCATGATGAACAGCGCGTCGTCGACGTACTTCTCGTGGACCTTCTCCAGGACCTTCGTCTGCTCGGCCTTGTCGAAGGTGTTGCGGACCTGATCGAACAGCTTGTCCATCGCCGGATCGCAGTAATAGCCCCAGTTCGTGCCGTTCGGCGGGGCGAAGTTGCACTGCAGGTGGCGGATGAAGCCGGTGAAGGGGTCCTGGATGAAGTACGAGTAGTTGATCGCCGAGACGCCGCGGGAGATGTCGGCCTTGGCCCCGGCCCGCCAGATGTTGATCAGCGTGTTCCACTCCACGACCTCGTAATCGACCTGGATGCCCACGTCGGCGAGGTTCTGCTGGACGAACTCGTTCATCGGCAGCGGCTGCATCTGGCCTGAGCCCGAGGCCGAGATCGCGACCTTGAGCTTCAGTGGCTTGGCCGCGCTGTAACCCGCCTCGGCCAGCAGCTTCTTGGCGGCCTCCGGGTCGTACTTGATGTCGAAGGTCGGGTGGCCGAACCACTGGTGACCGGGCGGCATGAAGCCCTTGGCGGGGATCGCGAGGCCGCCGAGCAGCTCCTTCAGACCCTCGCGGTCGATGGCGAGGTTCGCGGCCTTGCGCACGCGGATGTCGTTCCAGGGCGAGCCCTCGACCCGCGACAGGTGCCACGTCCAGTTATGCGGGTAGGCGTTGGTGACGATGGTGAAGCCGGCGCTCTTCAGCGAGGCCACGGAATCCGGCGCGGGCGCCTCGATCCAGTCGACCTGTCCGGAGCGGAGGGCGGCGGTCCGGGCGTTGGCCTCCGGCAGCGGGATCAGCACGAGCTTGTCGAGCTTCGGCACGCGGTCCTTGTCCCAGTACTCCTTGAACGGGACCATCTCGGCGCGCTCGCGCGGGGCGAACAGGGTCAGCTTCCACGGGCCGGTGCCCGAGGGCTGCTTGGCGAAGGCGTCCCAGGACTTGCCGAGCTTCTCCCACTGGGCCGGCGACGACATCATGATCCAGGCGATCTGGTAGGGCAGCGTCGCGTCGGGGGCCTTGGTGGTGATCTCGACGGTCAGCGGGTCGACCGCCCGGTAGCTCGCGACCGCCGGGATGCGGGTCTTGCCCTGCGCGGACTGGCGCGGGTCGTATTGCGGCGCGTCGGCCTTCAGGAGCTTGTCGAGGTTCCAGACTACCGCGTCGGCGGTGAAGTCCGAGCCGTCGTGGAATTTCACGCCCGGCCGGAGCTTGAAGGTCCACTTGGTCTTGTCGGTGGCGTCGACGCCCCAGCTGGTCGCGAGTCCCGGCACGAGGTCGGAGGCCAGCTCGGCGCTCGACAGGTCCCAGTTGATGAGGCCGTCATAGACCGTGTAGCCCATGAACCGCATGCCCTCGCCGCCGTTGTCGGTCTGGCCGGTGGTCAGCGGGATGTCGGAGGCGGTCATGCCGATCCGCAGCGTCCCCTGCGCGAGGGCAGCGGTGCTCGCGGAGAGCGCCAGGGCACCGGCCAGCGCGCCACGGGCGCCGAGTTTTCTCAGACGGGACAGCATCTTGGGTCGGGTACTCGCGTTGGTCCGCGCCAGACGGCGCGGAATACGCTCGACCGTATGCAAGCCCGCGGCCACACGCCCCCGCCGGGGCGCGGGCCGCTCCGCGGCTAGTCCGCGTCGATCAGGCTCACGTGGGCTGCGACCACCCGCCAGCCCTCCGGGAAGCGCGCCCAGGTCTGGCTCTGGCGACCGATCTTCCCCGGTGCGCTGGCGCGGGTGAACAGCGTCATCGCGGTGGCGAAGTCGCGCCCGTAGGTGGTGATCTGCGTCCGCGCCAGGGTCCGCTCCAGGCCCACCGGGGAGCGGGCCCGGCGGAAGGCGCGGATCGCGTCCATGCCGTAGAGGTTCTCGCCGATCCCGTAGCGGATGGTCAGCGGATCGTCCCGGAACAGCGCCTCCAGGGTCGGGACGTCGTTGGTGGTGAGCGCCGTCTCGTAGGCCCGGAACGCGGCCGCGACCTCGGCCTTCACGGCGGGATCGTCGATGATCATCGGGCAAGCTCCGCGATGGGCGCCGTGCTGACGCCGGTCCGTTCGAGATAGCGCGCCGCGCGCAGGACGAGATCCTCGCGCCAGGGTGCGGCGATGATCTGGACGCCGAGCGGCAGACCGGCGTCGAGCCGGACCGGCGCCGCCACGACCGGGAGGCCGATGAAGCTGACCGGCTGCGTGAACACGCCGATATTGGCGCGCACCGGCAGCGTCACGCCGTCGAGGACGAAGTGGGTCTGGCCGCCCCTCGGCGCGCGGCAGGGCGTGGCCGGGGCCAGGATCACGTCGACGGTCTCGAACAGCTTCAGCACCCGCGCCCGGTACCAGCGGCGGAACCGCTGCGCCCGCTCCACGTGGGGCGCCGGGATCATTGCCCCGGCGATCAGCCGGTCGCGCACCGCCGGGTCGAAATCCTGCGGCCGGGTGCGGAGACGGTCGAGGTGGAGCGTGGCGCCCTCCGCGGCGGTGATCAGGTAGGCGGCCGCGCGGGCGCGGTGCGCCTCCGGCAGCTCGACGGTGCGCCGCGCGCCGAGCGCCTCGGCGGCGCGCGCCACCGCCGCGAAGGCTTCCGGATCGCCGTTGCGGGCGAAATGGCCGCCGGCCACCGCGACGCGCAGGCCGTCGATCCCCGCCTCGAGCCGCGGCAGGACCGGCTCCGCCGGGCGGAGCGTCGCCACCGGATCGTCCGGATCGGGGCCCTGCATGGCGTCGTAGGCGAGCGCGAGATCGGTCACGCTCCGGGCCATCGGGCCGAGATGGTCGAGGCTGCCCACGAAGGGGAAGCTCCCCGCGCGGGTCAGCCGGCCGTAGGTCGGCTTGAGACCGTAGCAGCCGCAGAACGCGGCGGGGACGCGGATCGAGCCGTTCGTGTCCGAGCCCAGCGTGAGCGGCACCATCCCGGCGGCGATGGCCGCGCCCGAGCCGCCCGACGAGCCGCCGGTCATGTGATCCAGGGCGTGCGGGTTGTGGGCGTCGCCGTCGTGGATGTTCTCGCCGGTGAAGTCGTAGGCGTACTCACCCATGTTGAGGGCGCCGACGAGGATCGCCCCCGCGGCCTCCAGGCGCCGGACCAGGGCGCCGTCCCGCTCGGCCGGCGGCCGCTCCCGGTTGATCTTCGATCCGGCGCGGGTCGGCAGGCCGTCGATGTCGATCAGGTTCTTCACCGCGAACGGCACGCCGGCCAGCGGGCCCGGCAACGCCCCCTCGCGGCGCGCCGCGTCCTGCGCGTCGGCCCGGGCCAGGGCGCGGGCGGACAGCACGTCGGTGAAGGCGCCGACCCGGTCGTCGAGGCGCCCGATCCGGTCGAGCGCCGCCGTGACGGCCTGCCGCGCGGTGGTCCGGCCATCGGCGATCGCTGCGGCGATCGCCGTTGCCGTCGAGGGATCGCTCGCGCTCACGCTTCGAACCTCGGGGCCGCGTCGATCTCGTCGGCGAGCGGGAAAGCCTCCACCAGCTCGGCCGCCGCGGCCAGGACGCGCAGATTCGCGGTCACCGGGGCGATCCACGCGGGGTCGAGGGTGAGGCCGAGCAGGGCCGCCGCGGCCGCGGCGTAGCTCTCGGGATCGTACGGGGGGCGGGTCTCGGACATGGAACTCCTCAGGCCGATCGCGCGGGACGCGATCGATCGCGGCAAGCAGGCCCTGTGCCGCGAGCCCGCGCGCAGTGCCGCGAACCGGCGCGCCTGCGTGCCTAGATCATAGGCAGACAGGGACGTGCTGGCGATGGATTCGATGCGCTCCGATCCGCATGCACAAGAATTAGGCGGCGGCGGGAGGACCTTTTCTGGGCACGCCCGTGCGCCGGAGCGGAATCGCGACCCTTTGCGGGATCGAAGGTTCGGCAACGGATACGCTGTCGATTTTGCAGGTCTGCCTTGTGATGGAAGTATAGGTCCGTCCAGCGGACAGCTGCGCGACGGGCGCCGGGCGAACACGAATCTTGTCTTCGCCCGGCGCGCGACCCATCTAGGGCTGGCAGGCAAGTCCAGGGGATGGATGCGCGCCCACCTGTCGAGCACCAAAGCCTCTGCCGGCCGCCGGCCTGAGGTATTTCCGCACCGCGGGTCGAAACTCTTACAGAGTGGGCCGGGATTGTCGCCGGACCGGCCGCCTGCGCAGGTCTCGCCGATTGCATCTCGTGTGAAGCTCTGTTTAAGGGCTCTGCGATCTTCGAACAATGGTCCGACCCGAGCGTTCAGACGCAGGCCGAACGCTCGGGTCGGACCATCGGTACAGCCGGTGGATCGGTGCGGTTCCGGGGCGCGGGGATGGCGTCGGAACCTGCAGACTCCGTACGTGCCCGGCCCCGCCGGATGTCCCCGCGACACGCGAGACGTACCCAACTGAGAAAGGTCAGATGAGCGCATTCGACTACAGGAATTTCGACGACCGTCGCCAGAACTCGCAGAACGCCAAGGCCGCCCTGCTGGCCAAGTTCAAGGCGCGCCCCCCGTCCGACGACCCCGAGGTGATCGCCAAGGCGAAGGCCCGCGCCGAGGTCGCCAAGGCCCGCGAGGAGCGCTCCCGCGAGCGCGAGGCCGCCCGGATCGCCGCCGAGCGGAAGGCCGCCGAGGAGAAGCGTCAGCGGGAGGAGGCGGAACTCGCCGCCCAGATCGCCCGCGAGGCCGCCGAGCTGGCCGCCGCGCAGGAGCGCAAGTCGGCCGACCTGGCCGCCAAGAAGGCCCAGCGCGACGCGCGCTACGCGGCCCGCAAGGCGAAGGTCAAGACCAAGCGCTGAGCGCAGGCCGTCGGCTCACCCGAGCTTCGGACGCCCAAGACGCCCGCCCGCAAGGCGGGCGTCGTCGCGTTCGGGGGGGCGTGTCCGCACCCGGCAACCAACGCGCGCGGCAACGCGTTGAGGGCGGCCGAACCGCGACGCGCCCGTCCGGCGCGGGCAGCCGAGGCCGCGATGCTTTCCCGATCCCGACTGGTTCTCCCCGCGGTCCTCGTCCTCGCCGCGCTGCCCTTCGCCGTCGCGCCCCGGACGGCCCGCGCGCAGGGGGCGGACTCGGTGATGGCCTGCGAGACGCTGATCGCCGCCCGGCGGATCGACGCGGCCTCGGGCAGCGGTGGCCCTGCCCCCACGGAGGCCGGCTGTCGGCGGATCCCGCGCAGCGCCATCGGCACCGTGGAGCAGCGGGCCCTGATCGGCGGGGCGCCCTACGAGTGCCTGACCGTCGCCGGCGGGGGGCCGTGCCGCTGGATCGTGCCCTGACGCGAAGGCTGTCGATTATTGCCGGAGCCCGCACTCTGACCAAGCTTCACGGGTGATCGAGACGCTCTATCTGTGTCTCGAGCGAGTGAGGTCCGAACGTCAGTATGCCGAGTACCCTGGCAAGCACGCGCGTATCGATCGTGGCAGCGACTTGGATCGTCTCGGCCCTGGCCGGCGGGGCCGCCCGCGCGGAGCCGCCGATCCGGAGCCCGGAGGACGCGGCCTGCCGCAACGAGGCCCGCGCGAAGGTGTTCTCGGCGCCCAACCCGCAGGGTCTCGAACTTGAGGAGATCGGGCGCCGGATCTACTTCGCCTGCATGGACCGCGTCGCGAAGGCGGCCGCACCGGCGGCGAAGCGGGGTGGCCGGCGCCATCGGCACCGGCGGCATTGACCCGCGACGCGGGGTCAGGCGTCGAGCGGCGCGCCGATCCGGGCGCGGAGCCGCAGCCGCAGGGCCTCGTTACCGCCTTCGGCGTCGAGGGCGGCCATCAGGCGGAGCAGCTGGCTGAGCGGGGTCGACCGGCTCTCGACCGCGTCGGCGATCTGCTCCGGCAGCGACTTGGCGACCGGTACGAAGCGCGGTGCCGGGCTGGCCTGGTGAGTCTGGGGCATGCGAGGCGCTCGTCCTTCGAAGGAGTCCAGATTGGCGGGCGGGTCGCTACGCCTTTCGATCGACGGGCACCAGTCCTTTTCGCGTGAATACGTAGCCGGCATCGCTCCGCGTCACCGCGCTGCAACAGCGCGGCGGGAATGTGTGGATGATGCCGGACCCGCCGCGGAATCCGCTTGCCGGGCCGGCGCTCAGCCGCCCGTCAGCGGCGACTCCGCGAATCGGTCGAGCAGATCCTCGGGGTCCCGGTAGATCGCCGCGCAGCCGGCCGCCCTCAGGTCCGCCTCCGGAAAGCCGCCGCAGAGGAGGCCGACGGTGCGCAGGCCCGCCTTCGCGGCGGCCTCGGCGTCGTAGGGGGTGTCGCCGACGACGATGATCGCGTCGGGCGGGACGCCGTCGAGCTTCGCCAGGGCGGCCTCGAAGATGTCGGGGTGCGGCTTGGACCGGTCCGCGTCGTCCGAGCTCGTGGCGACGTCGACGAGGTCGCCGATCTCCAGGATCTCGGTGTAGTGCTCGACCTCGGAGCGCTTGCCCGACGAGGCGAGCGCGATCTTCAGCCCGGCGGAGCGGATGTGCTCGAACAGCGGCCGGACACCCGGGAACGGCCGGACCTCGGACAGGTAGCGCCGTTTGAACAGGTCGGAGCGGTAGGCCTCGATGGTCTCGCCCTCCCGCGCGATCCGCTCCTCCGACAGGAAGACCGGCATCAGCTCGTCGCCGCCCTTGCCGATCTGCCGGCGGACTTCGGCGAAGCCGGTTTCCACGCCGAAATGCGCGAAGGCCTCCACCCAGGCGCGGGCATGCAGGTCGACGCTGTCGAGCAGCGTCCCGTCGATGTCGAAGATCACCGCGCGCATCGCAGCCCCGTCGCGGAGCCCTGCGCCCGCATCAGGCCGGACAACCTACCGGCGCCCGGCCTGTTCCGCGCCGGGCCCACGAACGACGGAAGCCCGCCCCTGCGCGAGGGGCGGGCTCCGGGAGAGGCCGTGGTGGCGCCGCGGCGCCGACCCTTCAGTGCATCGAGGCCGGGGTCCGGGCGGGCTTCGCCTTGGCGGCGAGGCCGGCGGTCACCGCGGCCTTGGAGGCGCGGGCGGGCTTCGGGGCCGCCGGCTTCGCGGCGGCCTTCACGGCCGCGGGCTTGGCAGCGGCGGTCTTCGACGCGGCGGTCTTGGCGGCGGGCTTGGCAGCGGCGGTCTTGGTGGCAGCGGTCTTGGCGACCGGCTTGGCGGCGGTCTTCACCGGCGCGGCCTTCGCGGAGGCCTCGACGGGCTTGGCGGCCTCGACCGTCTCGGACGCGGCGGCGGCGAGCATTGCGTTCGCGCGCAGCTCGGACTCGGCGCGGATCCAGTGGGCCGCAGCGTGCCCGTGAATCCGGCCCTCGTTCTCCCAGATGTAGTAGGCGCACTCGCGCACGTGGTGCTCGCTGATCAGCATGCGGTCGATCTCCTGTCCGTCCCGGGGACGACGATGGGAGAGCCGGGTTAAGCGTCGGTTAACCCTGCCGCCGGCGACCGGTCGCGGTGCGCGCGCGCTTCGGGCCGCCCTACTGGGCGATCCCCAGCACCCGCCGCGCCTCGGTCAGCAGCACGGCGTGCCGGGCCGCGCCCGGACCCTGATCCGGCGCCTCGCGGCCGGCCCGGGCGATCAGGTCCTGGAAGCGCCGCCGGTCGAGGGCCCGGTGCCCGATGCTGGCGAGGACCGCGCCCAGGACGATCCGGACCGCCTCGGTGCGCTCGTCGGCCATCGCAGCGGCTTCGGACGCGGCCGCGTTCGCCTGCGCGTCCACCTGCGTCTCGGCCCGCGCGGTCGCGGCCGCCTCCGCGCGGGTCTGCGCCTCCGCGAGCGCCGCGGCGAAGCGCTGCCCCTCCTGCCAGGCCTGGTCGTGCTGATGCGTGCGCAGCGCGAGCAGCACCTTGAGCGAGGCCGCTTCCGCGCGCGCCGCGTCCAGCTTGGCTTGGGCCTCGCGCAGATCCTTCAGCAAGTCCTGCGCGAGGGTCTGGTCCGCGGTCATGTCCACTGCCGGCTCCTCTGGCGTTCGACGGCGTTCGTCCTGTCGCGCCGTCGGCCGAATGTCCACTCTCGCGCGCCGGCGGGACCGGACGACAGGTTGAGAAAATCCGATCGCCGGTCCACATGGGAGGCGGCGCCTCGCGGCGCCTGTCCCGGCCGGCCTTGAACCGGCGCAGCGGAGTATCGCCACCATGTTCATCCAGACCGAAGCCACGCCGAACCCGGCCACCCTGAAGTTCCTGCCCGGCCGCGTCGTGCTGGCGGAATCGACCTTCGAGGCGCGGGACGCCGAGGCCGCCGCCCGCTCGCCCCTGGCCGCGGCGCTGTTCACCGTCCCGGGCGTGGCGGGCGTCTATTTCGGCCACGATTTCATCTCGGTGACCAAGGCCGAGGACGGCTCGGACTGGGCGCAGGTCAAGCCGGCGGTGCTCGGCGCGATCATGGAGCACTTCCAGTCCGGCGCGCCCGTGATGGCCGAGGGCGGCCACGGCGAGATCGAGCCGGGCGACGAGTTCTACGACGAGGCGGACCACGACACCGTCGTGACCATCAAGGACCTGCTCGAGACCCGGGTGCGCCCGGCGGTGGCGGGCGATGGCGGCGACATCACCTTCCGCGGCTACAAGGAGGGCGTGGTCTATCTGGAGATGAAGGGGGCCTGCTCGGGCTGCCCGTCCTCCACGGCGACCCTGCGGCATGGCGTGCAGAACCTGTTCCGGCACTTCCTGCCGGAGATCCGCGAGGTCCAGGCGATCTGAGGATTTGCGCCCGCGCCGCGGTGCGGGCGGCACGCCGGAGGGCCGGAACGGCACTCGGCTGCCCCCCGGCTCCCGCCTTCGCGGCGGAGCCGGGGGCCGGTGCGCCGGACCCGTCCGAGGCCGCGGGCGCGCACCGGCGCAAGCCGGCAACACTCCACCGGTGATCCGCCCGGTGCGGGCGCCCCGCCGCTGACGAGGCGGCGGTTTTGCTCTAACGCTGGAGGCTCTTCGCGCCCGTCGCGGCGCAGGGAGGCAACCGTCGGCGCGGACCGGCCTGTGGGAGTGAGCGTGCGTATCCTGGCCATCGACACAGCGCTGGACACCTGCGCCGCCTGCGTCATGGCGGAGGAGTCCGAGGCGCCCCTCGCCGCCGAGTCGCTGCCCATGGCGCGCGGCCACGCGGAATCCCTGCTGCCGCTGATCGAGCGGGTGATCGCCCGGGTCGAGGGCGGATTTGAGGCGATCGACCGGGTCGCCGTGACGGTCGGACCCGGCAGCTACACCGGGCTGCGGGTCGGCCTGTCGGCGGCCCGCGCCATCGGCCTCTCGACCGGCAAGCCCGTCGTCGGCGTCGGCACCCTCTCAGCGCTCCTCGCGCCGCTCCTGGCCGACACCGTCGCGGGCACGATCGCCGCGGTGATCGACGCCCGCCACGGCGCCGTCTACGTGCAGGCCCTCGGGCCGGGCGATGGCCTCGCGCCCGCGCATCTCGCCGTCGAGGCGGCGGCCGAGCAGCTGGGCGACGGCCCGGTGGTGCTGACCGGCTCCGGCGCGCCGATGCTGGCCGCCGCGCTCGCCGCACGCGGCGTCGCGGCGCGCGTCGCCCATGTCGGCGGTCCCGATATCGCGGCGGTGGCCTCCCTCGGCCTCGTCGCCGACCCGGCGCAGGCCCTGGCGCGGCCCCTCTACCTGCGGGGGCCGGATGCCCGGCCGCAGGACCACGCGCGGATCGCACGGCGATGACGCGCCCGCTGCCCTTCTGGCCCTTCGACTGGTGGTTCGCGTGGTGGGACGCGCTGACCCCGGAGCCCTACGTCGCGCCGCTCCGCGACGCCGCGCAGGCCCCTGCCCTCGCCCGCCTCCACGCGACCGCCTTCGCGCGGCCCTGGGACGCGCACGAGTTCGAGCGGATGCTCTGCGAGCGCTCGACCCACGCGCACGCCCTCTGGCGCGCGGGCGTCCTCCAGGGCTTCGTGCTCTCGCGCCGGGCCGCCGACGAGGCCGAGATCCTGACGGTCGTGCTGTCCCCGGCTCTGCGCGGCGGCGGCCACAGCCGCAAGCTGCTCCGCGAGCACCTGGCGAGCCTCGCCCTCGACGGCGTCGCCCGGGTGCATCTGGAGGTCGACGAGGGCAACGCTCCCGCGCTGCGGCTCTACGCCCGGCACGGCTTCCGGCAGGTCGGTTCGCGCACCGGCTACTATCTCAAGGCCGACGGCAGCCGGGCGACCGCGCTGACGATGAGCGCCGACCTGTGACGCCGTGAGCCGCCTCGGCATCGCCTGGCGCGTCGCGGCCCTCGCCCTCGCCTTCGCTGTGCTGGGACCGCCCCACTGGATCGCCCTGCGCCTCCTCGGCCGCCGCGCGACCCTGGCGCCGATCCTGTTCCACCGCGTCTTCCTGTGGCTGTTCGGGGTGCGGGTCACGCAGAGCGGGACGCCCCCGGCCCCCGGCGAGGCGGCTCTGGTGCTCGCCAACCACGTCTCGTGGCTCGACATCATCGCGGTGGGCTCGCTGCGGCCGCTCTCCTTCGTGGCGAAGTCCGAGATCGCCGGCTGGCCGCTGATCGGCGTCCTCGCGGGGCTCCAGCGGACGATCTACATCGACCGGCAGCGCCGCGGCGCGACCGCGAGCGTCAGCACCGCCATGGGCCACCGCCTGGCCGAGGGGGAGCTGGTCGTCCTGTTCGCGGAGGGGACCACCGGCGACGGGACCCGGCTCCTGCCGTTCCGCTCCTCCCTCGTCGGCGCCGCCCGCGCGGCGCTGCAGGCCGAGGCCGGGCGCGGACGGGTGCGCCTCCAGCCGCTCGCCATCGCCTATCCACGGCGCAACGGCCTGCCGGTCACGCGCGCCGAGCGCGCGGAGATCGCGTGGTACGGCGACATGGAGCTGGTGCCGCACCTCGCGACCTTCGTGCAGGGCGGCCCCATCGACGTGCACGTGGTCTGGGGCGCGCCGATCCCCTTCGAGGCGACCACCGACCGGAAGGTCGCCACCGCGGCCGCCGAAGCCGAGGTGCGCGCGGCCCTGCGGGGCGCCGGCACGGGCGCCGGCACCGCCCCGGCACCCGACACGCGGCCGGCCGCCCCGGGGATCGGTCTCCAGGGGCCGGAGATCGCGCCGGTCTGAACCCTCGGCGCTGCGCCGGACGCTGCTCCCGCGTCGGGATCCGGAGCCGGCGCGCCCGCGACCCCGGCACCGTGGGAGGCGCGCGCGGCCTGCTTTTCCACGCCTAAGCTCCTGGACGCGAACGGAATCCTGTCTCAGATCCAGATTTTACGCCTGGTCCGGACGGGTCTGATCCTTTCGAGACCAGCTCGTCGCTGTTCGACCGGGCGGATCCGCCGATCCGCGCGAGAGTAAGCCGGTGGAATCACCGTCAGAATACATGATTCAACGCATTGAGCGGCCGGAACACGTCTGCTAGCTAGGCCGCAATCCGGAACAGACGGAAATTATTGGAGGACGCCCGGTGCAAACCTGGAACCAGGTTTACGACCCGTTCGGGAGCCCGTGGCTCTCGACGCTCGCCGCTTCAGTGCCGGTCATCGCACTGCTCGCCATGATCGCCAGCGGGCGCGTGAAGGCCCATATCGCGGCGGTCATCGCCCTCGGCCTCGCCATGCTGGTGGCCATCGTCGGCTTCGGCATGCCGACCGATCTCGCCACCCGCGCCGCCATCCTCGGGATGGTCACGGGCTTCTTCCCGATCGGCTGGATCATCCTCAACGTCATCTTCCTCTACCGGCTCACGGTGGAGAAGGGCTGGTTCGCGATCCTGCAACAGTCGGTGGCGGGCATCACCGCGGACCGACGCCTCCAGCTGCTCCTGGTGGCCTTCGCGTTCGGCGCCTTCTTCGAGGGCGCGGGCGGCTTCGGCACGCCGGTCGCCGTCACGGGCGCGATCCTGATCGGCCTCGGCTTCTCGCCGCTCGCCGCGTCCGGCCTGTCGCTGATCGCCAACACCGCGCCGGTGGCCTTCGGGGCGCTCGGCGCGCCGATCCAGGGCCTCGCCTCGGTCACCGGCTACCCGCCCGAGATCCTCGGCGCGATGATCGGCCGGCAGCTGCCGCTGTTCTCGCTGATCGTGCCGTTCTGGCTGATCTGGGTGTTCGCGGGCTTCCGCGGCATGATCCGGGTGTGGCCGCCGATCCTGGTCTGCGGCGCCTCCTTCGCGGTCGCGCAGTTCCTGATCTCGAACTACGTCAACCCGTGGATCGTCGATATCGGCGCCTCGCTCGCCTCGATGCTCGCGCTGGTGCTGTTCCTGAAGGTCTGGCAGCCCAAGGAGATCTGGTCGTCGCCGGCCCTGCGCGGCCACGATCCGTCGCTCGCCGTCGCCGGTCCGCGGCCCGTGGCGCTCGGCGCCGGCGTGCCCGGCACGCCCCCGGTCCATACCGGCGCCCGCACCGCCTCGCAGGGCGAGATCCTGATGGCCTGGGTGCCGTGGATCATCCTGTCGATCGTCGTGGCCGTCTGGGGGACCGGCTGGTTCAAGGGCATCGTCAACCCGCTCTTCACCTGGAAATACGAGGTGCCGGGCCTGCACAACGTGATCATGAAGGTGCCGCCGGTGGTGGCCAAGCCGGTGCCGGAGGGCGCGGTCTTCCTGTTCACCTACATGTCGTACACCGGCACCGGCGTGCTGATCGCGGCGATCATCTCCGGCCTGATCATGCGGTTCTCGCCGCTGCGCCTCGTCACCGCCTACTTCGAGACCATCTGGGCCCTGCGCTACTCGCTCATCACCATCGCGGCGATGCTCGCGCTCGGCGTCCTCACCCGCTACGCGGGCGTCGACGCCACGCTCGGGCTGGCCTTCGCGGGCACCGGCATCCTGTACCCGTTCTTCGGGACGCTGCTCGGCTGGCTCGGCGTGGCGCTCACAGGTTCCGACACGGCCTCGAACGTCCTGTTCGGCGGCCTGCAGCGGATCACCTCCGAGCAGCTCGGCCTCTCGGGCGTGCTGATGGCGGCGGCGAACTCGTCGGGCGGCGTGATGGGCAAGATGGTCGACGCCCAGTCGATCGTCGTCGCCTCCACGGCCACCGGCTATTTCGGCCAGGAAGGCAAGATCCTGCGCTTCGTGTTCTGGCACTCGATCGCGCTGGCCTGCCTCGTCGGGCTGTTCGTGATGCTGCAGGCCTACGTGCCGTTCTTCCAGCAGATGGTCATCGACCTGCCCGCGGCGGCGCCGGCCGCCCACTGAGGCCGGTTCGACCGCGACAGCCTCTGACCGGCCGCCCTCGGGCGGCCGGTCGCGTTTCGGGCGCCGCGACGGCCCCCGCGATCCGTGCTACAGGCCGCGTGCCGGGCCCCGCGGGGCGGGTGCAAGGATCATCGGACGGTTCGGGACGGCGCGCGTTGAAGAAGGCTTTCGTCAAATCCTACGGTTGCCAGATGAACGCCTACGACGCGGCCCGCATGGCCGACGTCCTCGGCGCCGAGGGCTACACGGCGACCGACACGGTCGAGGACGCGGACGTCGTCGTCCTCAACACCTGCCACATCCGCGAGAAGGCCGCCGAGAAGGTCTATTCCGAACTCGGCCGCCTGCGCGTGCTCAAGGGTGAGCGGAAGGCGCAGGGCCTCGACACGCGCATCGTGGTCGCGGGCTGCGTCGCCCAGGCCGAGGGCGCCGAGATCCAGGCGCGCCAGCCCGCCGTCGACGTGGTCGTCGGCCCGCAGAGCTATCACCGGCTGCCGGACCTGCTGGCGCGCTCCCGCGAGCGCCGCGTCGTCGACACCGAGTTCCCGGTCGAGGACAAGTTCGACCACCTGCCCCGCCGGCGGACGCTGGGTTCGTCGGCCTTCCTCACCGTTCAGGAGGGCTGCGACAAGTTCTGCGCCTTCTGCGTGGTGCCCTACACGCGGGGCGCGGAGGTCTCGCGCTCCGTGGCGGCGGTGCTCGCCGAGGCCGAGAAGCTCGCCGACGGGGGCGTCCGCGAGATCACGCTGATCGGCCAGAACGTCAACGCCTATCACGGCGACGGCCCCGACGGCGCGCCCGCGGGCCTCGCCGACCTGGTGCGCGCGGTGGCGAAGATCCCCGGCATCGCGCGGATCCGCTACACGACGAGCCACCCGAACGACTTCGACGACGCCCTGATCCGGGCGCACGCCGAGGTGCCGGCCCTGATGCCCTACCTGCACCTCCCGGTGCAGTCGGGCTCCGACCGGATCCTCGCCGCGATGAACCGCAAGCACACCGGCGACCAGTACCGCCGGCTGATGGACCGGATCCGCGCGGCGCGGCCCGACATCGCCCTGTCCTCCGACTTCATCGTCGGCTTCCCCGGCGAGACCGACGCGGACTTCGCCGAGACCCTGCGGCTCGTGCGCGACGTCGGCTTCGAGAGCGCCTTCTCGTTCAAGTACAGCCCGCGCCCCGGCACGCCGGCCGCCGACCGCACCGATCAGGTGCCGGAGGCCGTGATGGCGGCCCGGCTCGCCGAGCTGCAGGCGCTCCTCGACGGCCAGCGCCACGCCTATCAGCGGGCGGCCGTCGGCCGGGTCTTCGACGTTCTGGTCGAGAAGCCCGGGCGGCACCCCGGTCAGGTCGCGGGCAAGACGCCGCACCTGCTGGCCGTCCAGTTCGACGCCGCGCCTCACCATATCGGACAGGTCGTGCCCGTGCGGATCACCGAGGCAGGGTCCAACAGCTTGTTCGGGGAACTCGTCTCCGCGGCTGCGGCGGCGTGAGGAGCGGAGCGGTCGGGATGATGGCGAGGATGGCGGCTTGAGCGCGTCGGACGGTGCGGGCGCGCGCGGCGCGCTCAAGGGGCGCGGCCCGGCGGCGCGGCCGGCCGGATCGGACGAGGCGGTCGAGGTGCCGCTGACCTTCGACGACAACCGCCTCGCGAGCCTCGTCTTCGGCCAGTACGACCAGAACGTCGCCCATATCGAGCGCCGGCTGGAGGTCACCGCCACCGCGCTCGGCAACCACCTCGTCATCAAGGGACCGGCCGACGCCGCCGAGACGGCGCGGCGGGTGTTCCAGAAGCTCTACGCCCGGGTGCGGACCGGCGGCAGCACGCTGACCCTCGGCGACGTGGACGGCGCCATCCGCGAGGCCACCGCGCAGGCGACCCTGTTCCCGGCCGAGGTCATCGCGGCCGAGGCCGACAGGCCGCATTTCGAGCAGATCGCCACCCGCAAGCGCGGGGCCGTGCGGGCGCGCAACCCGGCGCAGGACGCCTACATCAAGCTCCTGCGCACCAACGAGCTGGTCTTCGCCGAGGGCCCGGCCGGGACCGGCAAGACCTGGCTCGCCGTCGGCCACGCCGTGTCGCTCCTGGAGCAGGGCCATGCCGAGCGGCTGATCCTGTCCAGGCCCGCGGTCGAGGCCGGCGAGCGCCTGGGCTTCCTGCCGGGCGACATGCGCGAGAAGGTCGATCCCTACCTCCGCCCGATCTACGACGCCCTGTACGACTTCATGGAGGCCCGCCACGTCGATCGCGGCCTCCAGACCGGCCAGATCGAGATCGCGCCGCTCGCCTTCATGCGCGGCCGAACCCTCACCAACGCGGTGGTGCTGCTCGACGAGGCGCAGAACACCACCTCCATGCAGATGAAGATGTTCCTCACCCGCCTGGGCGAGGGCTCGCGCATGATCATCACCGGCGATCCGAGCCAGATCGACCTGCCGCCGGGCCAGAAATCCGGCCTCGTGGAAGCGGTCAGCGTGCTGGAGGACGTCGAGGGGATCGGGCACGTGCGGTTCAAGGACGTCGACGTGGTCCGCCACGACCTCGTCCGCCGGATCGTGACCGCCTACGAGCGCGCCGCCCACGGCAGCGCGGAGGCCGACCGCAACCCGAATCCCCGCCGCCGGCCCCTGGCGTGACCATGCCCCACGAGATCGACCTCGCCGTCGAGGACGCGCGCTGGGAGACGGCGGTTCCGGACCTCGAGGCCCTCGTCACCCGCGCCGTCGAGGCCGGGCTCGCCGTCGCCCCCGAGAGGCCGGACGGTCCCGTCGAGGTCAGCGTCCTGCTGACCGACGACGCCGCCGTCCGGGAACTCAACAGGACCTGGCGCGGCAAGGACAAGCCCACCAACGTCCTGTCCTTCCCGGCCGCCCCGCAGCCGCGGCATGCCGGGACCGCCGCGCCCCTCGGCGACGTGGTCCTTGCGTACGAGACCCTGGTGCGCGAGAGTGCGGAGCAGTCGAAGCCGCTCCAGAATCACCTCGCCCACCTCCTCGTCCATGGCACCCTGCATTGTCTCGGTCAGGACCACGAGATCGGCGAGGCCGAGGCCGATGCCATGGAAGCCCTCGAGGTCGCGGCACTCGCGACCCTCGGCATCCCGGATCCCTATGCCTGAGCGCGCGACGTCCGAGCGACCCCAGACCCGAGAGACATGAGCAACGATCGAAGTCGCGGCGCGGCCCTGGCCGCGCCCAGTTCCACCGAGGGCGAGTCCCAGCACCGGGAGCCCTGGTACGACCGCCTGCTCCAGGCGCTCCATCTCAAGCCGCGCGATTCGCTGCGCGAGGGTCTTGAGGAGGCGCTGGCGGAGCCGGACGCCGGCGAGAGCGGCCTCACCCCACTCGAGCGCGTCATGCTCAAGAACGTCCTCGGCCTGCACAAGGTGCGCGTCGACGACGTGATGGTCCCCCGGGCCGACATCGTCGCCGTCTCGAACGACACGAGCCTCGGCGAGTTGCTCAAGCTGTTCCGCACGGCCGGCCATTCCCGGCTGCCGGTCTACGGCGAGACCCTCGACGATCCCCGCGGCATGGTCCACATCCGCGACCTCGTCGACCACATCGCCGCCAAGGCCGAGCCGGCCCGCCGCAGCGCGCCCGCCGTCTCGAAGCCCGCCGAGGTCGCGGCCGACGGCGCGGCGGACGCGCCGGCCGCGCCGCGCCCGCGCCGGCCGGCGTCGCGCCTGCCGCGCGGCCTGGACCTCGGCAAAGTCGACCTGACGACCACGCTGGCGGCGGCGCGCATCCAGCGGCCGGTCCTGTTCGTGCCGCCCTCCATGCCGGCGATCGACCTGCTGGTGCGGATGCAGGCGACCCGCACCCACATGGCGCTGGTCATCGACGAGTACGGCGGCACCGACGGGCTGATCTCCATCGAGGATCTGATCGAGGTCGTGGTCGGCGACATCGAGGACGAGCACGACGTTGCCGAGGACAAGTACGTCCAGCGCGTCGAGGGCGAGGGCGAGGTCTTCGTGGCCGACGCGCGCACGCCGCTGGCCGAGGTCTCCGAAGTGACGGGCGTCGACCTCGTCGCGGCCGTCGGCGAGATGGCCGAGGAGATCGACACGCTGGGCGGCATGATCGTGACGCTGGCGGGCCGCGTCCCGTCGCGCGGCGAGCTGATCGCCGGCCCCGGGGACCTCGAGTTCGAGGTGCTCGACGCCGATCCGCGCCGCCTGAAGCGGCTCCGGTTCCACAAGGGCGCGGCGCGCATCGGCAACGTCGTGCCGCTCGCCCTGCCGCCGCCCGCGAACGCCCCGGTCGCCGAGACGCCGCACCCGTGACGGTCGCGGCGTGACGGGTCTGGTGGACGGTTTCGCCCGGTCGCCCGCGGCGGCCGGCGCACCGATGCGCGGGCCGATCCCGGGTCCCATGTCCGATCCGGAGCGGGCGCGCGTCCCCGGCGCGGTGCTGGCGATCGCGCGCCTGACCGGCTGGCGCCGGCTCGGGTTGGCGTGGCTCGCCGGCGCCCTGGGCGCGCTGGCCATGCCGCCCTACGGGCTCCTGCCGGCGCTCGCGGTCTCCCTGACGGTCGCGGTCTGGCTGCAGGACGGGGCTGCGGCCGGTCGGACGACGGTCCGGAGATTCGCGCCCTGCTTCCTCATCGGCTGGGCCTGGGGCTTCGGCTACCTCACCGCCGGTCTCTGGTGGCTGGGCCAGGCCTTCCTGGTCGAGGCCGACGAGTTCCTCTGGGCCCTGCCGCTGGGCGTGATCGGCCTGCCCTTCGTCCTCGGCCTGTTCTACGGCGCCGGTTTCGGCGCCGCGGGCCTGCTCTGGGGGCGGGGCGCGGCGCGGATCGCCGCCCTGGCCTTCGGGCTCGGCGCGGCCGACTGGCTGCGCGGCCACCTGTTCACGGGATTCCCCTGGAACACCCTCGGGATGGCGCTGGCCCAGAACCTCTGGCTGATGCAGGGGGCGGCGGCGATCGGGCTCTACGGCCTGGGCATCCTGGCCGCGCTGGTCTGCGCGGCGCCCGCGACGCTCGCCAGCGGCGCGAATCCGCGCGCCCGGTTCGGGCCGAGCGTCGCCGCCGCGATCGTGCTCGCCGGCCTGGCGCTCTACGGGGCCGAGCGGCTCGGTCCGCCCGACCCGGTGGTCGCGGGTGTCCGGCTGCGGCTCGTCCAGCCCAACCTGCCCCAGGACGCCAAGTTCAGGCCCGAGAACCGGGCCGACATCGTCGACCGCTACATCGAGCTGAGCCAGCGCCCGACGGAGGCCGGTGCGCCGGAACCGACCCACATCGTCTGGCCGGAATCGGCCTTCCCGTTCCTGATCCAGCGCGACCCCGACGCCCTGGCCAAGGTGGCGGCCGGCCTCAAGCCCGGGCAGCACCTGATCACCGGGGCGGCGCGCGCCGAGGAGCCGCTGCCGGGCGAGCGCCTGCGCTTCTACAACGCCGTCCTGGTGATCGGCCCGGACGGCCGGATCTCCGACAGCTACGATAAGGTCCACCTCGTCCCGTTCGGGGAGTACCTCCCCGCGCCCCTCGACGCCGCCCTGCGGACCGTGGGGCTGCGCCAGTTCGTGGCGATCCCCGGCGGGTTCTCGGCCGGGACGCTCGCCGGGCAGCGGATCCTGACGGTGCCGGGCCTGCCGCCGGTCGCGGCGACCATCTGCTACGAGGCGATCTTCCCGGGCGCGATCCTGCCCGCCGGGCACGCCGCGCCGTCCCCGCAGCCGCCGGGGCTGATCCTGAACGTCACCAACGACGCGTGGTTCGGCGACACGCCGGGGCCGCGCCAGCACCTCGCCCAGGCGCGCCTGCGCGCCGTCGAGGAGGGTCTGCCGCTCGTGCGCGACGCCAATACCGGGATCTCCGCGGTGATCGACCCGCACGGCCGCGTCGTCGCCCGCACCGCGCTCGACACCGAGACCTGGCTCGACGCCGACCTGCCCGCCCGCATCGTCGGCGGCACGCTCTACGGTCAGTTCGGCGACGCCGCCTTCGCGCTGATGCTGGCCGCCTGCCTGGGCGGAGCCGTGATCGCGCGGCGGCGGCCGTGAGCGCGGACCGGGCGACCGCCAACCGGTTCCTGCTCGGCCTCGCGCTGATGCTGGTCGCGTTCAACCTGCGCCCGGCGCTGAGCACGGTCGGCCCCCTCCTGGCGACGATCCGGGACGGCACGGGGCTCGGCGCCGGCGGCGCCGCCATCCTCACGACGCTGCCGGTCCTGTGCCTCGGCATCGCCTGCGCGCTGGCCGCGCCGCTGATCCGCCGGATCGGGCCCGACCTCGCCGTGCTCGCCGGCTCGACCATCCTCGTCGCCGGCCTGACGCTCCGCGGTCTCGGCGGCCTCGTGCCGCTCTTCGCCGGCACGGCGCTCGCGGCCATCGGGATCGGGCTCGACAACGTCCTGCTGCCGGCGCTGGTGAAGCGCGATTTCGCCGGCAACGGCGGCCTGATGACGGGCCTCTACACGATGACCCTGTGCCTCGGCGCGGCCGCGGGCGCCGGGGCCTCGGTGCCGGTGGAGCACGCCCTCGGGGGCGGCTGGCCCTCCGCCCTGGCGATCTGGTCGCTGCCCGCGCTGGTGGCGGCCTTCGTGTGGATCCCGTTCGCCCGCCGGACCGCCTCGACCGCCGCGCCCTCGGCCGGGCGGCTGCTCCGCAACCCGCTCGCGTGGTGGGTGACGGGCTTCATGGGCCTGCAATCCTCGCTCGCCTACATCCTGTTCGGCTGGCTGCCGCTGCTGCTGCAGGGCCGCGGGCTGACGCCGCTGAATGCCGGGCTCTACGCCTCGCTGGCGACGCTGGTGCAGGCGCCGGGCGCCCTGCTCGTTGCCATGCTGGCGGCCCGCGCCCGCGACCAGCGCGCCTGGATCGTCGTGATACCCGGCCTGACGGCCGCCGCCTTCGTGGTCCTCGCCTTCGGGGCGGAGTCCCTGCGGATCCCCGCCGCCTGCGCGCTGGGCTTCGGAATCGGCGGCTGCTTCGGGCTGGGCCTGACCCTGATCGTGCTGCGCGCCGCGGACGCGGCGAGCGCCGCCGGCCTCTCGGCCATGGCGCAGGGCATCGGCTACACCTGCGCCGCGCTGGGGCCGCTGGTCTTCGGTCTCGCCCACGAGGCGACCGGCGGCTGGGCCGTGCCGGGCGCCCTGTTCGTCGGCATCACCGTCGCGGCGATCCTGATCGGGCTCGCCGCCGGACGCGACCGGAAGGTCAGCGCGGCCGAACCCGAGCCGCGGGATCCGGACGCTCAGCCGCTGACCGAACTCCAGCCGGCGAACCCGGCCAGCGGTTCCTGATCGTAGCGGGCCATCAGGTCGGTCATCGCGGCGTCGTCGTCGAGCCGTCCCTCCGCGGCGAGGCGGGCCAGACCCTCGAAGAAGCCTTCGCGGCCGAGCGCCGGCGCGAAGCTCAGCGTGAAGCGCACCGGGCGGTCGCCGCGATTGGCGAAGGCGTGCGCGACGCCGGGCGGGATCAGCGCGAAGTCGCCGGGTCCGAGGTCGTGGTCGGCACCGTCGACGTGGAGCGCGAGCCGGCCCGCCTCGATCGAGAAGGTCTCGGTCAGTCGGGCGTGGCGATGCAGTCCCGCGCCCGGCGTCCGGGGATCCATCGCGACGCGGTAGATGCCGAGGCCGTCGGCCGTCTCGTCGCTGCGCGCGAGATAGGAGACCCGCATGCCGCCGATGACGGCGTTCGGGCCGGGCCCGCGGTGCACGACACTCGCCATCTTCGCCCCCGTCCGTTCCGCAAACGAGAACCCCGCGCGGCCGGGTGACCGCGCGGGGCTGTGTCGATGAGCGCGCGCGCGAGGCTTACTCGGCGGCGACCCGGTGCGCCTGCGAGCCGTCGGTCAGGGTCTCGGACTGCAGGCGCTTGCCCGGCGCGGCGCGGCCCGGCAGCGGCGGCAGGGCCTTGGCCTTCTCCAGATCGATCCCGGCGCCCTCGGCGACGCGGCGGCCGTAATCCTCGTCGGCATGCCAGAAGTGCCAGACCATCCGCAGCTGGATCGGCTCGGGGCACTGCTTCATGTCGGCCACGAGGTTGGCGATCAGGTCGTCGCGCTCCCAATCCTGGAACGAGCGGTACCGGACGCCGGCCTGGGTGTAGTCGTCCTCGGTCCGCGAGGTCTGGTAGCGGCCGAGGCGGCCCTCCACCGGCTGGTGGTAGTCCTTGGCGGGCTTCGGCGCCTCGCGCAGGCCCTCGGCCAGCGTCGACGGCTCGTAGTTGATGTGCTTGTTCGGGCCGGTGCCGTCGACCGTGTAGGCCATCTGACCGTCGCGCTGGTTCGAGTAGACCTTCACGCCGGGCTGCGGCGCGTTGATTGGCAGCTGGAGGTAGTTGGCGCCGACGCGGTAGCGCTGCGTGTCCGAGTAGGACAGCGTCCGCCCCTGCAGCATCTTGTCGTCCGAGAAGTCGATGCCGTCGACCAGCACGCCGGTGCCGAAGGCGGACTGCTCGACCTCGGCGAAGAAGTTGTCCGGCACGCGATCGAGCACCATGCGGCCCACCGGCAGCAGCGGGAACTGGTCGACCGGCCACAGCTTCGTGTCGTCCAGCGGGTCGAACGACAGGTGGTCGTTCGGGCCGTCCGGCATGATCTGGACGCAGAATTCCCACTCGGGGAAATTCCCGGCCTTGATGTTGTCGTACAGGTCACGGGTCGCGTGGCCGACATCCTTGGCCTGGATCTCGGAGGCCTGCTGCGAGGTCAGGTTGCGCACGCCCTGCTTCGGCTCCCAGTGGAACTTGCAGAGCACCGCCTCACCCTGGTCGTTGACCAGCTTGTAGGTGTTGACGCCCGAGCCTTCCATCTCGCGGTAATTGGCCGGGATGCCCCAGGGCGACTTCAGGTGCGTCACCATGTGGATCGACTCGGGGTGCTGGGCCACGAAGTCGAAGAAGCGCCACGCCTCCTGCCGGTTCGTCACCGGGTCCGGCTTGAACGCGTGGATCATGTCGGGGAACTTGATCGCGTCGCGGATGAAGAAGACCTTGAGGTTGTTGCCCACGAGGTCCCAATTGCCGTCGACGGTCTTGAACTTGACCGCGAACCCGCGCGGGTCGCGCTCGGTCTCCGGGCTCTCCTTGGCGCCGGCGACCGTCGAGAAGCGCACGAACATCGGCGTCTTCACGCCGGTCTCGTTCAGCACGCGGGCGCGGGTGTACTTGGAGGCCGGCTCATCGCCGATCTTGCCGTAGGCCTCGAACCAGCCGTGGGCGCCGGCGCCGCGGGCGTGGACGACGCGCTCCGGGATCCGCTCGCGGTCGAAGTGGGTGATCTTCTCGATGAACTGGTAGTTCTCGAGCGTGGCCGGGCCCCGCTCACCGACCGTGCGGGTGCTCTGGTTGTCGCGGACCGGATGGCCCTGGCGGGTGGTCAGGATCGGGCGTTGATCGCTCATGCGTACCGTCTCTCCGTACTGCGAAGGCTCTCGGTGGACAGCGGAGTCAGCCTGGAACCGTTCTGGTGAAGGGTTATGACCGGGGCGTGACCCCGAGGCAAATGCATCGTCACAAAGGTTCTGATAGACGCAGCCTATGAATCTGGCCGGCCTCTCGCTCCGCGATCTCGAATACGTCGTCGCCGTCGCCGACGAGGGGCATTTCGGCCGGGCTGCCGAGCGCTGCAACGTCAGCCAGCCGACGCTGAGCGTGCAGGTCCGTAAGCTGGAAACCGCGCTCGGCCTGACTTTCTTCGAGCGCTCGAACCGGCGGATCCTGCTCACCGAGGCGGGCCAGGCCATCGTCCGGCAGGCGCGGGTCGTCCTGGCGGAGGCGCAGCGGCTCCTGGCGCTGGCCAGCGAGGGGCGCGGCTCGCCGCTCACCGGGCGTCTCGTGCTGGCGGCGATCCAGACGCTCGGCCCCTACTTCTTCCCGCTGGTGCTGCGGCCCCTGCGCGAGCAGTACCCGCTGCTGATGCTCTCGCTGTCCGAATCGCGCACGGCCGACATCGTCGAGGGTCTGCGCGACGGCCGCATCGACGCGGCCCTGGTCTCGCTGCCGCTGCCGTCGCACGGGCTCGCGGTCTCGCCGCTGTTCGTCGAGCCGTTCTGGCTCGCCTGCCCGGCCGAGCACACCCTCGCCCGGGGCGGCGCGCTCTCCGCCAACGAGATCGCGGGGCCGGACCTGCTGCTCCTCGACGAGGGCAACTGCCTGCGCGACCAGACGATCGCGGCCTGCGGCGCCGGCTCCTCGGTCGGCCGCCACGCGACCAGCCTGGAGACGCTCCGCTCGATGGTGGCGGCGGGCGCCGGATACACGCTGCTCCCGGCCCTGGCGGTGCCGGCGAGCCCCGATCCTAGCGGCCTGACGGTCACCCGCGCCTTCGACGTCGACGGGCCCGGGCGGACCATCGCGCTGGTTTGGCGCGCGAGCGATCCGCGGGCCGCCGGCCTCGCGAGCCTGGCCGCCTTCTTCCGGGCGCACGCGCCAGCGGGCACGGCCGCCTGCCGCGACGGCGAGGCCGTCGCCTGAGCCGCCGCGGACGCCCACCTTGAGCGGTTGTGAATAGGAAGAGGAGCCGCAACCGGTCTATCAGGACGGGTGACGACAGGGAGCGGCTCGATGCGGCGCACGATGGTCTGGGCCGTACTGGCGCTGCTGATCCCCGCGGGCGCGCGCGCCGAGCCGAAGGACAGCTTCGCCCGGATCGACCAGATCAACCGCGCCTCCCTGGTGATGACGGTGGAGACCGGCATCGTGCCGCGGGCGCTGGGCGCGACCGTCGCCCGCGCCCTCGACCAGGTCGCCGCCGACGCCGCCAAGCCGGGCGCCGAGCGGCCGGACGATTACCTGCGGATCGAGCCGCTGATCACCGCCATCGCGGGGGCCGACGCCACGCGGATGCATTCCGGGCGCAGCCGCCAGGACATCATCCCGACGGTGCTGAAGCTCGAGCAGCGCGACCGTCTCCTGAACCTGGCCAAGGCGCTCGACGAGACCCGGGCGGCCCTGCTGGCAGTGGCCGAGCGCGAGGCCGACACGATCGTCCCGGCCTACACCAACGGGGTGCAGGCCCAGCCGACGACGCTCGGCCACGTCTACCTGGGCTACGCATCCGTCCTCGCCCGCGACGCGGACCGCCTCCGGGAGAGCTGGGCGCGGCTGAACCTGTCGCCCCTGGGCGCGGCCGCCCTCGGCACGTCGAGCTTCCCGGTGGATCGCGAGAGGCTGGCGGCGCTGCTCGGCTTCGACGCGCCGGTGGAGAACAGCTACGATTCCGGCCAACTCGCGCCCATGGACATGGGGCTCGAGCTGACCGGGCTCGCGGCGAACCTCGCCACCACGGCCGGCAGCTTCGCGCAGGATCTCTACGCGCAGTACCAACAGACCCGGCCCTGGATCCTGCTGCGGGAGGGCGCGCTCACCGGGCCGAGCAGCATCATGCCGCAGAAGCGCAACCCCGTCGCGCTCTACAGCCTGCGCATGAAGGCCAGCGACGTCGTGGGGGCCGCCCAGGCCTTCGTCATCATGGCGCACAACGTCGATTCCGGCATGCCGGACTACAAGCGCAACCAAGCCGAGCCGCCGGGGCGGACCCTGGCCGAGGCCGCCGAGATGTGCCGGCGCTGGACGCGCGTCCTCGACGGGCTGGTCGTGGACCGGGCGCGCGCCGCCGACGAGGTCGCGGCGGACTACTCCACCACCACCGAGCTCGCCGACACGCTCCAGCGCGAGGCCGACGTGCCGTTCCGGCTCGGCCACCACTTCGCGTCCGAGCTCGTGAGCTACGGCCGCAGCCACGACCTGCGCCCGGCCGACCTGCCATTCCCGGAGGTGCGGCGCATCTACGCCGAGGCCGCGGCGGGGTCGGGGCTGAAGCCGGACCTGCCCCTCGACGAGGCCCG
This sequence comes from Methylobacterium sp. 285MFTsu5.1, assembly GCF_000383455.1. Taxonomy (NCBI): domain Bacteria; kingdom Pseudomonadati; phylum Pseudomonadota; class Alphaproteobacteria; order Hyphomicrobiales; family Methylobacteriaceae; genus Methylobacterium; species Methylobacterium sp. 285MFTsu5.1. The sequence goes on from NZ_KB911278.1 coordinate 119,459, forward strand.
CTTCCGGGCGGCGCTGTCGGCCCGCGGCATGATCGACGCCGCGAAGGGGCTCGGCGGCCCGCAGCCCGCGGAGGTCCGGCGGATGCTGGGCGCCGCGCAGACGCGGCTGCGGACCGACCGCGACTGGCTCGACGCCCGCCGCAAGGGCCTGGCCGACGCCCGGGCGCGCCTCGACGCCGCCTTCGCGGCCCTCACGCGCGAGCCCTGAGTTCCGCGCGGGGGCGCCGTGCCGAAACTCTGCCGTGACAGGGCCAATATTGCGGTATAGCGCGCGCCTGACGCCTGCCGGCTGAAGCGGGCCTCTCCCGATCGGTCGCCTTGCCCCCTCTCCGCACCCTCGGCCTCTGGGCCGCCCTCGCCGCCGCGTCGGCGGCCGTGTCATACGGCCTGATGCAGGCGCAGTTCCCGGCCGCGCTGCTGCTCGGGCCGATGATCGCGGCCATCGCCTTCGGCGTCGGCGGCTCGCGCCTGCGCGTCCCGCGGCCCGCGTTCCAGGCCTCCCAGGCGGCGATCGGCTGCCTCGTCGCGCACGCCGTCACCGGGCAGATCGCCCAGACCCTGATGGAGGACGGGCCGCTCATCGTCGCGGTCGTGCTGGTCACCGTCGCGGTCAGCGGCCTCGTCGGCTGGATCCTGACCCGCCTGCGCGTGCTCCCCGGGACCACCGCGGCCTGGGGCTCGTCCCCCGGCGGCGCCTCCGCCATGGTGGCGATGGCCGAGGATTTCGGCGCCGATCCGCGCCTCGTCGCCTTCATGCAGTACGTGCGCGTCGCCGCCGTGGTGTTCTCGGCCTCGCTGGCCGCCCGCTTCCTGATGGAGGCCCCGGTCCCGGGGGCGTCGGCCGGCGCCGGCGAGGTCACCGGTCCGCTCTCGCTGCTGGCGACGCTGGCGGTCGCCGTCGTCGGCGCGGGCGCGGCGCTCGCCCTGCGGGTTCCGGCCGGCGCGCAGATCGGGCCGATGGTGCTGGGCAGCCTGCTCCACGCCACCGGGCTCGTCCGGATGGCGCTGCCGGTGCCGCTCCTCGAACTCGCCTACGCCTGCATCGGCATCTACGTGGGCCTGCGCTTCACCCGCGAGACGCTGCGCCTGACCGTCACCGCCCTGCCGGGCATCCTGGCGGCGACCTTCTCGGTCATCGCCCTCTGCGCGGCGTGGGGCTGGGGGCTGACCCTCCTGCTGCCCATCGACCTGCTGACCGCCATCCTCGCCACGAGCCCCGGCGGCCTCGACTCGGTGGCGATCATCGCGGTCGGCTCGAAGGCGGACGTCTCCTTCGTGCTGGCCGTCCAGACCCTGCGCCTGTTCGTGGTGCTGCTCACCGGCCCGCTGCTCGCCAAGTGGATCAGCCGGTCCGTGCCGGAGGCCGCCATCCGATGAACGCCTTGGTCCTCGCCTTCCTCAATTCCTGGCGCGGCCTGCGCCACGGCGCGCGCACCGAGCGGGCCGTGCGCCAGGAACTCGTGCTCCTGGCGCTCGGGATCCCGGTCGCGCTGTTCCTCGGCGCGACGCTCTGGGTGCGCGTCGCCCTGATGGTCAGCCTGCTGCTGATGCTGGCCGCGGAGTTCCTGAACACCGCCGTCGAGAAGCTCTGCGACCACGTCCATCCGGGCCATCACCCGATGATCGGGACCGTGAAGGACCTCGCCTCCGCCGGCACCTTCATGGCGCAGATGGCGGCGCTGCTCGTCTGGGTGGCGGCGCTGGTGGACCGTCTCGGCTGACCTGCCGCGCGCGGGGCGCGCTCGCATCCGCGGGCCGGAGGGTCTATCTGGCCGGCATCGCCCCGCGCATCGGCCGAGACTGCACACCGTGACGGACTACATCCGCAAGATCCTCACCGCCCGCGTCTACGACGTCGCGATCGAGAGCCCCCTCGATCCGATGCCGCGCCTGACGCAGCGGCTCGGCCGGGCGGTTCTGCTCAAGCGCGAGGATCTCCAGCCGGTCTTCTCGTTCAAGCTGCGCGGCGCCTACAACAAGATGTCGGGCCTGCACCCCGACCAGATCGCCCGCGGCGTCGTCTGCGCCTCGGCGGGCAACCACGCCCAGGGCGTCGCCCTCGCCGCCGCCAAGCTCGGCGCGCGGGCCGTGATCGTGATGCCGCGCACCACCCCCTCGATCAAGGTCGATGCCTGCCGGGCGCGCGGGGCCGAGGTCGTGCTGCACGGCGACGCCTTCGACGAGGCCCTGGCGCAGGCCAAGATCCTCGAGGACGAGCAGGGCCTGACCTTCCTGCACCCCTTCGACGATCCGGACGTGATCGCCGGCCAGGGCACCATCGGCAAGGAGATCCTGGAGCAGCATACCGGCCCGATCGAGGCGATCTTCGTGCCGGTGGGCGGCGGCGGGCTGGCCGCCGGGATCGCCACCTTCGTGAAGTACCTGAGGCCCGGCACCAAGGTGATCGGCGTCGAGCCCGAGGACGCCGCCTGCATGGCCGCCGCGCTCGCGGCTGACACCCGGGTCAGCCTGCCGAGCGTCGGCCTGTTCGCCGACGGTGTCGCCGTGCGGCAGGCCGGCGAGGAGACCTTCCGGCTCTGCCGCGAGCATCTCGACGAGGTCATCACCGTGGACACCGACGCTATGTGCGCCGCGGTCAAAGACATCTTCGACGACACCCGCGCGGTGTCCGAGCCCTCCGGGGCGCTGAGCCTCGCCGGCGCCAAGATGTACGCCGAGCGCGAGGGCGGCGACGGCACGCTGATCGCCATCTCGTCGGGGGCGAACCTGAACTTCGACCGCCTGCGCCACATCGCCGAGCGCGCCGAGATCGGCGAGCAGCGCGAGGTCCTGATCGGCGTGACCATCCCGGAACGTCCGGGCGCCTATCGCGCCTTCATCCAGGCCCTCGGCCCGCGCGCCGTCACCGAGTTCAACTACCGCCACGCCCCGGGCTCCGAGGCGCAGATCTTCGTGGGCATCAACGTCGGCGGCGGCAAGCGCGAGAAGCAGGCGCTGATCGGCTCCCTGCGCGACGCCGGCTACCGCGTCCTCGACATGAGCGACAACGAGATGGCCAAGGTCCATGTCCGCTACATGGTCGGCGGCCGGGCCGTGGGGGTGGCGCACGAGCGCCTGTTCCGCTTCCAGTTCCCGGAGCGGCCGGGCGCGCTGATGAAGTTCCTCGAAGCGCTGGGCCCGGACTTCGACATCACGCTGTTCCACTACCGCAACCACGGGGCCGATTACGGCCGGGTGCTCGCCGGGATCGCGGTGCCGCCGGCCGAGCGCGCCCGCTTCGACGCCGTCATCGAGGCGCTCGGCTACCCGGCCACCGACGAGACCGAGAACCCGGCCTACCGCCTGTTCCTCGACGGCGAGGGCGCCGGGACGCTCTGAGCCCCGGCGGCGGCACGCCCCCGCGTCACCCGCCGTCAGCTCTCCGCCACGTCGACGGAGGTGACGTCCGGCATCGCCCGCAGCTTCGCCGCGATGGTCTCGAAGCTCGTGCGCGACAGGCGCACGAAGGTGACGGTGACCTCGTCGAGGTCCGGGTCGGGCCCCGGATGGACCGTGAAGGTCCGGACGCGCGAGGCACGCTCGCCGGTCGCCGCCTGGAGGGTGTCGATCGACATGGTGCCGCGCTTGGCGGTCAGCCGCAGCGTCTGGGCGCGCATCCGGTCGCGCCAGCGCTCCTCGAAGGGCTTCACGCCGGCCAGGATGCCGACGATCAGTGCCGTCGCGGCGAGCGCCGGCACGTAGAGGCCGCTGCCGATCGCCAGCCCGATCGCCGCCACGCCCCAGAGGCTCGCGGCCGTGGTGAGGCCCTTCACCACCTCGCCGCGCAGCAGGATCGTCCCCGCGCCGAGGAAGCCGATGCCGGAGACGACCTGCGCGGCGATACGGGACGGGTCGAGGACGACGTGCTCGGCGCCCAGCACGTCGGCGAAGCCGAAGGCCGAGACCAGCATGATCAGGCAGGAGCCGACGCAGACCAGCATGTGGGTCCGCAGGCCGGCCGCCCAGAGCAGGCGCTCGCGCTCCAGGCCTACCACGCTGCCGAACAGGGCCGCCAGTGCCAGCCGGGCCACCATCTCGCCGTTGCCGATCAGAGCCGCCTCCGTGCCTCCGCCCCGCGCGGATCGCGCGGATCCTTGCGGCTTTAGCGTGGGCGGATCAAGCGATCCCGAGGGCCGCCTTCTCGACCTCGTAGGCGGCCCGCACGGCGGCGGCCCCGTAGGCGCGCTCCAGGCGGCGCACGGTGAAATGCGCCCGCGCGGTCGACTGGAAGTGGTTCATGAAGGCGGTGTTGACCGCCGCCCCGCCGAAGGCGCCGAGGATCGGCACCGCCTGGGCGGCGACCTTCTGGGAGGCCACGAGGCCGAAGCGCGCGGCGATCTGCGCGGTGAAGCGGATCAGCGCCGGCGCCGACTGGTCGAGGAGCGTCTTGCTCCCGGCGTAGCGCGCCGCCTCCGACAGGGTCTTGGCCAGCGCGGCGCGGACCGCGAAGTAGCCGCTCTCGGTGAGCGCCGAGCCCGCCTCGGTCTCCGCCATGGCCCGGCCGCCGAGGGCGAAGACCTGCACGCAGGCGAGCGCGCCCTCGGGGGTCTCGAGATCCTCCCCCTCCTCCCGGGCGATCTCGGCGATCGAGCGCAGCATCAGCGTGGTCGAGACCGGCAGCTCGACCGCCAGCGTCGCGAGGCCGAACGCGCCGCCGACCGCGCCCGAGAGCGCCGCCATCGCCTTGTGCTTGGCGTCGCCCGAGCCGAGCAGCCGCGTGAGACGGCTCTCGGCCTTCGCGGCCACGCCGCCGAGACCCTCGCCCTCGGCGGGGACGAGTTCCTTGCGCGGCAGCGTCGCCAGCGCGACGCGCAGCGCGCCCCGCATGGCCACCTCGGTGCTGCGGCTGACGGCCTCGGTGACCGGGGTCGGCAGCGATCTGCCGATGATGTCGAGGGGCGCGCCGGCCGCCGCGGAGAGCCGCGCCGCGAGGCTCGGACGCTCCAGCACCTGCACGGCGCGGCGCAGGGCGGCGAGATCCGCGTCGCTCAGCGCTATCTCTGGCGTCTCGGCCGGCAGCGTCTCGCCGGCGCGGGTGAGGTCGCTCGTGCTCATCCGTCGATCCCTGGATCTGTCCCGCTCACGCGGCCCCGGGGGCGCGCGCCGTGGTAGGAAGCTCGGGCCCCGGGATGCGGTTCCCCGGCTCCTGGGCGTCCCGCGCCGGGGCCGCGGCCTCCACCCGACCGCTCCGGCGCCCGACCGCGAGGCAGAGCACGAGGACGGGGATTCCCACAAGGGAGGTCATGACGAAGAAGGCCGGGTAGCCGATCGCCGCGACCACGAAGCCCGACGAGCCCGCGATCAGCTTGCCCGGCAGCGCGTAGAGCGAGGAGAACAGCGCGTACTGCGTCGCCGCGTAGGCCGGGCTGGTGAGGCTCGACATGTAGGCGATCAGCACGATCCCCGCGAAGGAGCCGCAGAAGTTCTCGATCGAGATGGCCACGGTCAGGCGCCAGATCTCGGGCGCGCCGGCCGCCAGCCACGCGAAGGCGAGGTGGGAGGCGGCGGCCAGGAAGGCGCCCAGCAGCAGCGTCGGGAACAGGCCGAACCGGGCCAGCGCCCAGCCGCCCGCGAAGCCGCCCGCGATGCCGACCCAGATGCCGTAGAGCTTGGTGACGGTGGCGATCTCCTTCAGGTCGAAGCCCAGCGTCCGGTAGAGCGGGCTCGCCATGACGCCGGACAGGAAGTCGGGCAGCCGGAACAGGGCCACGAGCAGGAGGATGCCCCAGAGCGCGCCGCCGAACCGGCCGTGCAGCTCGGTCAGCGGCTCCAGGATGGCGCGGCGCATCGACCAGAACCGGGACCGGCCTAGCGTCTCGGCGGGGGCCGCGCGCGGTCTGTCGAAGGCCGGGGCCAGCAGGGCGGCGATCATCCCGACCAGCATGAGGGCGGCCATGATCAGGTAGGCCAGCGTCCAGCCCCCCGCGGAGGCGATGAACAGCGCGCCGGCGCCGGCGCTGATCAGGCCGAGGCGGTAGCCGAGGTTCGAGGTCGCCGCCAGGATGCCCTGGAAGTCGCTGCCGGCGGCGTCGATGCGCCAACCGTCGATCACGACGTCCTGGCTGGCCGCGCAGAACGCCACCAGGAAGGCCCCGAGCCCGAGGAGCGCGAGGTTGGTCTTCGGGTCCGAGAAGGCCATCAGGATCAGGCACAGGGCGACCGCGGCCTGCGTCGTCACCATCCAGGCGCGGCGGCGCCCGAGCCGGGCGCTCAGCACCGGCACGTTCAGGCGGTCGATCGCGGGCGCCCAGAGAAACTTCAGCGAGTAGGGCAGCGCCACGTAGCTGAACAGGCCGATCGCCCGGACGTCGATGTCCGAGAAGGCGAGGCGGAGCGTGAACGTCCCCAGCACCAGGAGCAGCGGCAGTCCGGACGAGAATCCGAGTGCCAGCATGAGCGCGATCCGCCGATCCTCGACGATGTCGCGGAGCCGGAAGCGACGCGTCGCCTGTGGCTGGTTCGCCATGGCATGGAACTCCTGAGCGTTCGTGGCCTTGATCCCGCGAAATCGTGGCAGCCTTACGCCGCACCTGTCTCCGCTGGATCCTGCTGTCTTGCGCCCCAATCTTGGTAGAAGCTTGCTTAACGCGGTGTCCACGTCCCGCGGTCGGAGCGCGATGGTGGCGCCGCCGGACGAACGGGGGCACCGCCTGACTGTGGAATGACGCGTTGAGTGCCCGATCCGAGACCGGTCCGCCCCTCGCGACGCTCGTCGACGCGTTCGCGTCGAGTCCGTCGCCGATGGTCATCACCGATGCCCGCGCGCCCGACAACCCGATCGCCTGGGCGAACGACGCCTTCCTGAGCGCCACCGGCTACGCCGCCGACGAGATCGTCGGGCGCAACTGCCGCATGCTGCAGGGGCCGGCCACGGACCGGTCGACGATCCAGCGGATCCGCGCGGCCGTCGAGTCCGCCGAGGCGATCTCGGTGGAGCTGCTCAACTATCGCAAGGACGGGACGTCGTTCTGGAACGCGATGACCATCACGCCGGTGCGCGACGCCGAGGGGCTCGCCTACTTCTACGCCGCCCAGGCGGACATGACCCATGTCCACCAGATGGAAGTGTCGATGCGCGGCACCAACGACGAACTGGAGCGCCTCGTCGCGGCGCGGACCCAGGACCTGACATCGGCGCTGGAGCAGAAGACCGCCCTCCTCCACGAGGTCGATCACCGGGTGAAGAACAATCTCCAGGTGATCTCGTCGCTGATGCTGCTGAAGGCCCGGCGCACGCCCGAGGGCGAGGCGCGCGACGCGCTCCAGGGCATGGCCGAGCGGATCGGCGCCCTCTCGACGGCGCACCGGATGCTCTACTCCGAGGGCGACTGCACGCACTTCAACCTCGGCGACTTCGCGGCCGAGTTCCTGGCCGACATGAATGCCGGCCTGGACCCGGAGCGGCGCCGGGTGGAGGCCGACGTCGAGCCGATCGCGGTGGCCGCCGCGATGGCGGCGCCTCTCGCGCTGATGATCCACGAACTGACGGCCAACGCCCTGCGCCACGCCTTTCCGGGCGAGCGCGAGGGGCGCGTGTCGATCGTCGCCCGCCGCACCGATGGCGGGATGCACATGACGATCCGCGACGACGGCGTCGGCGTCGCCGCGGCGGCCCCGAACCCGGCGGGGTTCGGGCGCAATCTCGTGGAGATGGTGGTCCGGCAGATGCGCGGGACCATCGCCTGGGCGGATGCCGGCCCGGGCACGACCGTCGAGATCGACATCCCGCTCCTGCAGCCGGCTTGAGAAATCGACGTGGAGGCATCAAGCTCGTCGGCCGCGGGGCCGGAGGACGAAGAGCGCATGGGGACCGGGAACGCCGCCGCGGACGCCGCGCTCCGCATCCTCGTGGTGGAGGACGAGGCCCTGATCGCCCTCGAGCTGGAATGCCTGCTGGACGATCTCGGGCACGTCACCGTCGGCGTCGCCGGCAACGCGACGGAGGCCATCGCGATGGGCCGGTCCACGGCGCCCGACGTCGCCCTCGTCGACATCCACCTCGTCGACGGCCCGACCGGCATCGACGTGGCCCGGGCGCTCTCGGCCGACCGGCGCACCACCGTGGTGTTCATGACCGCGAACGCCAAGCGCATCCCGGCCGATTTCGCCGGCGCGATCGGGGTGATCGCCAAGCCCTATTCCGAGCGCGTCGTCGCCAGCACCCTGGACTACGTGGCCGATCGCCGGGCCGGCCGCGACGGGCCGGCCTGCCCGGACGGGTTCTCGCCCGCGCCCGTCTGAGGTTCTTCGGGTCAGGCCCCCGGCGCGCGGCCCACGGGTCTCAGCCCCGCGCCGCGCGCTCGCGCTTCAGCCGGTAGAGCGCGTCCAGCGCCTCGCGCGGGGTCAGCGCGTCCGGGTCGATCCCGTCGAGCAGCGCGCCCAGCGGATCCTCCGGCGGCGGTTCCGGCGGCGGGGGCGGCGCGAGGGCCGCGAAGAGCGGCAGGTCGTCGATCCGGGCGCGGGCCGGGCGGCCGCGCTCGGCCTTCTCCAGGCTCTTGAGGATCGCGCCGGCCCGGGTCACGACGCTGCCCGGGAGGCCGGCGAGCCGTGCCACCTGCAGCCCGTAGCTGCGCTCGGCGACGCCCGGCACGACCTCGTGCAGGAACACGACGCCGTCCCGGTGCTCGGCCACCTTCAGGGTGGCGTTCTCCAGCCGCGCCAGCCGGTCGCCCAGCGCCGTCAGCTCGTGGAAATGCGTGGCGAACAGCGCCCGGCAGGCATTCACCTCGTGGAGGTGCTCCAGGCAGGCCCAGGCGATCGACAGGCCGTCGAAGGTCGCGGTGCCGCGGCCGATCTCGTCCAGGATCACCAGGGAGCGCCGGGTTGCCTGGTTGAGGATCGCCGCGGTCTCGACCATCTCGACCATGAAGGTCGATTGCCCCCGGGCGAGATCGTCGGCGGCGCCGACGCGGGAGAACAGCCGGTCGACCCGGCCGATCCGCGCCTCTGCGGCCGGCACGAAGGCGCCGATCTGGGCGAGCACCGCGATCAGCGCGTTCTGGCGCAGGAAGGTCGACTTGCCGCCCATGTTCGGGCCGGTGATCAGGCGGATCCGGCCGCGCGTGTCGCCGGACAGGTCGCAGTCGTTGGCGATGAACGGCTCGCCGGCCCGGTGCAGGGCCGCCTCGACCACCGGGTGGCGGCCGCCGACCACGACGAAGCTGAGCGAGTCGTCGACCACGGGACGCCGCCAGTCGAGCTCGACGGCGAGTTCCGCGTGGCTCGCCGCCACGTCGAGCCCGGCCAGCGCCTCGGCCACCTCGGCGACGGGCTCGGCCTGGGCCAGCACGCGGGCCGCGAGGTCGTCGAAGACGGCGGCCTCCAGGGCCAGGGCCCGGTCGGAGGCGCCCGAGATCTTCGATTCGAGCTCGCCCAGCTCGACGCTGGTGAAGCGCATCGCGTCCACCATGGTCTGGCGATGGACGAACTCGCTCTGCAGGCCCTTCAGGCAGGCCTCGCCGACGGATTGCGGGACCTCGATGAAGTAGCCCAGCAGATTGTTGTGCTTGATCCGCAGGGTCCGGCAGCCGGTCTGCTCGGCGTAGCGCGCCTGAAGGGCCGCGATCACCTTGCGGGAATCCTGTCCGAGGGTCCGCGCCTCGTCGATCTCCGGGTGGTAGCCCGTGCGGACGAATCCGCCGTCGCGCCGGCTCAGGGGCAGCTCGTCGGCGAGCGCCGCCGCCAGAGTCGCGATGAGCGCCCGGTCGGCCTCGGCCAGATGCTCGGCCAGCCGGGCGAGTTCCGCCGGGAGGCCGTGCATGGCGGCGAGGCGCGCGCCGAGATCCGCCGCGACCGCGAGGCCGTCGCGGATCGCCGCGAGGTCCCGAGGACCCGCGCGACCGAGCCCGGTCCGCGAGAGGGCCCGGGCGAGGTCGGGCGCGCGGGCCAGGGCGTCGCGCAGGAAGCCGCGCAGGCGCGCGTCGTCCACCAGGTACGCCACCGCGGCGTGCCGCCGGGCGATGGCGTCGAGATGGGTGAGCGGGCCCGCGAGGTGCTCAGCGAGCAGCCGCGCCCCGTTCGCCGTCACGGTCCGGTCGATCGTGGCGAGGAGGCTCCCGGCGCGCTCGCCCGACAGGGTGCGGGTGAGTTCGAGATTGGCCCGCGTCGCCGCGTCGATCGCCAGGGTGGCGCCGCCATCCTCGCGGGTCGGGACCGCCAGGGGCGGACGGGCCGCGAGCTGCGTCCGGGCGATGTAGAGCAGCGCCGCCCCGGCGGCCGCGATCTCGGCCCGGGTGAACTGGCCGAACCCCTCCAGGGTCGAGACCCCAAACTGCTCGCGCAGGCGCCGCTCGGCGGCCGCGGGCTCGAGCTCGGCCTGCGCGAGGGGCACGACGGCGGCGCGGCTCTCCTGCCACAGGCGCGCGAGGGCCGGATCGGCGTGGATCGCCTCCGACAGGACGATCTCCCGCGGGTCGTGCCGCGCGATGGCGCCGGACAAGTCGCCGCCCGCGACCTCGCTGAGGGAGAAGCGGCCCGTGGAGATGTCCACCGCGGCGAGGCCGTAGGCGACCGCCCCCTCCCCCGTCTTCCGGCGGCCGATGGCCAGGAGGAGGTTGGCGCGGGCCGGGTCGAGGAGCCGGTCCTCGGTGATCGTGCCGGGGGTGACGAGCCGCACGACCTCGCGGCGGACCACGGATTTCGGCCCGCGCTTCTTGGCCTCGGCCGGATCCTCTGTCTGCTCGCACACCGCCACGCGGTGGCCGAGGGCGATGAGGCGGTTGAGATAGTCGTCGGACCGGTCGACCGGCACGCCGCACATCGGGATCTCGCCGCCCGCGTGCTTGCCGCGCTTCGTCAGGACGATGCCGAGGGCCCGGGACGCGATCTCGGCGTCCTCGAAGAACAGCTCGTAGAAGTCGCCCATCCGGTAGAACAGCAGGCAGTCCGGATTGGCGGCCTTGATCTCGATGTACTGCGCCATCATCGGCGTCGCGCCGGCCGGGTCCAGGCCGGGCGTGGGCGTCGTGTCGGCGGCGGGGCGGACGGCGGTTCTGGCCATGCCGCCTCTTAGCAGAGCGACGCCGGCGAATCAGGCCGGGCGAACCGATGCGACTGGGGAGAAGGCGCCCGGACTCCGCATCGCCGGTGGATGGCGCCCGGATCCGCCACAGCCTGCGCGGAATCCGGGCGCGGTCGCGATGTCAGTAGCGCGGGCCGCCCGTGGTGTTGCCGAGCTGCTGCTGGTAGCCCGGGCGCGACGGGTTGCGGGCGTTCGGGTTGCCGTGGCGCATCGTGTTCATGCGCCGCATCCGGCGCTCGTGCCGGGTCGAGTGATGGCGGTGCATCCGGTGATGATGCATGCGGTGATGGCGATGCATCGCCACGGTCTCGACCATGTCGGATCCGGCGAAGCCGGGCTGCGCGATCGCGGGCGCGGCCTGCGACGCGACGGTTCCGGCCAGGAGGCCGCCGAAGACCACACCCGCGGTCAGGAAAGAACGAAAAGACATCGTGGAGTAGCTCCGATCAGCCCTCATGGGCCACCACCAAGTGACAAGTGCTCGTCATGTTCCGGAGCGGCGAGCGAAAAATAGTACGTGGCTTCCGAGAAGCGAACGGATTACCGCACCGCCCGACGCGCGTCCGCACTCGCCGGCGCGGAGACTTGCGAGATCCGGCCGTGCATTGAATATCGCTCTACAACTTGCCCGCGTGGACCGGCCCGCTTTCACGCGGGTGCAAGGCGGCTAGCGGAGGAACGCGCCGAGGTCGGCGTTGACCGCCTCGGGCTCCTCGTGGGCGAGCCAGTGGCTGGCCCGCTCGTACCAGCGGAGCCGGCCGGCGTCGCAGAACGCGAGGCTCGCCTCCGCCAAGCCGGGCTGCAGCGCCGTATCCCGTCGCCCCCAGAGGATGAGCACCGGCACGCGCACCCGCGGCGGCCGCGCCCGGGGCAGCTGCACCAGGGCCCGGTACCAGTTCAGCATGCCGGTCATCGCGCCGGGCCGGAGCCACCCCGCGACGTAATGGTCGAGATCGGCCTGCGCGAAGGTGCCGGGCCGGCTGGAGGTCGTCAGCGCGCGCCGCAGGGCCCGGCCGCGATCCGCCGTGAGCAGCCGCTCGGGGAGGCGCGGGAGCTGGAAGAGGCCCACATAGGTGCTGCGCAGCCACTGACCGGGATGGCGGCGCATGTAGGTGCCGACGATCGCGGGATGCGGCGCGTTGAGGATCGCCAGCCGGTCGATCCGCTCGGGGTGGCGGCTCGCCACCCACCACGCGACGAGGCCCCCCCAGTCGTGGCCGACGAGCCGCACCGTGGGCGCGCCGTAGGCGTCGGCCAGGGCCAGGACGTCGCCGGCCAGCCGGTCCAGGTGGTAGGCGGCGATCCCCGCCGGCTTGTCGCTGAGGCCGTAGCCGCGCTGATCCGGCGCGATGATCCGCAGCCCCGCCTCGGCGAGCGGCCCGATCTGGTGGCGCCAGCCGTACCAGGATTCCGGGAAGCCGTGCAGCAGGATGGTCGGCGGCCCCGTCTCGGGGCCCGCCTCGGCCACGTGCAGGCCGATCTCCGGCAGGGCGATCCGGCGAAACCTCACTCCCGCGACGGTCATTCTCGCGCGCGCTCCGTCATGTCCGGCTCCCCCGCGGCGGAGAACGCGCGCGTCCTCCGGTCCGATCCGCTCAGAAGCCGAGCGCGGCGCCGTCGCCGGCGTCCGGGGAGAGCTGGTCGCGCAGACGCTCCGGCGCGGTCCGCGTCCAGAGGCACAGCAGCACGAAGGCGGCGCCGTGCAGGAGGGCGTGCGGCCCGGAATGGTCGGCCGCGGCGCGCCGGTCCGGCGCGGAACCGGGCACGGCGCCGGTCGGGGTCTTGGCAGGATGGGTCATGGTTCCGGTCTCCCGATGACGTGTTGCACCGGAGATCGTCGGCGGATGGTCCGGGTTACAGGGCCGCGGGCGCCGCGCGTGCGCCGCCGCACGCGGACATCTCGGCGCACCGGGTCAGCGCATCGGGTCGAGCCAGCGCGCGAGGGTCCCGGTCGCGATGCCCGCGCGGGTCTCCCGGTAGCCGAGTTCCGCCGATTCCCGGAAGCGCGACCACGCCCGCAGGTCGATGCCGGAGAGCTGCGGCTTCAGCACGGCGGTCGCGTGGGCCGCCGCCATCAGGCTCTGCGCGTCGCTCGACACGGTGGCGGCGCGCAGGAGCAGCGGGGCCAGGCCCGGCATCGCCAGCGGTGAGCCGATCAGCTTGCGCATGAGCCGGCCGCTCCACCCGCGCCGCGGCATATCCTGGAACGCCCGGTCGGTCCCGACATCGACGGCCAGGACCGGGCCGCGCTCCAGCCCGGCGGCGACGTCGGCCGGCAGGTTGTTCATCATGCCGCCGTCGACCAGGACGCCCTCGTCGCACAGCACGGGCGGCAGGAGGCCGGGGATCGCGATGCTGGCGCGCAGGGCCTTCGGCAGGTCGCCCGAGCGGTGCACCATGGTGTTGCCGGTCGTCAGGTTCGACGAGACGCAGAAGAACGGCAGCCAGAGGTCCTCGATGCGCACGCCGCCGTAGCGCGCCGCGAGGCCGGCATCGACCTTTGCGCCGCGGGTCAGCGCGTGCAGCGGCAGCGTGTAGTCGTTGATCGGGTTGCTGGTGGCGAAGAACGCCTCGATCTGGGCCTGGATCTCCGCGACGCTCCAGCCCATGGCGAGGCTCGCCGCGATGATCGCGCCCATGCTGGTCCCGCCCACGAAGTCGGGCGCGCAGGACACCTCGTCGAGGGCCTTGAGCACTCCTAGATGGGCGAGCCCCCGGGCCCCGCCGCCGCCGAGGACGAGGCCGCGCGCCGACCCGCTGGCGAGCCGCGCGAGGCGATGCAGATCCCCCCGGTCGCCGTCCCGGACCTGGATGCGCATCGCCGCGGGCAGCGCGGCGACCTCCGGATGCAGGGCCTTCGGGCGCCGGGCCGCGGGGTCCTGGCGCACGACGAGGTCCATGCGGATCCAGTCGGAGCGCACCCGGTCGAGATAGGCCGCCGCGCCCGGCCGCGGCGGCGCGCCGGGCTCGGCGAGGAGCAGGACATGGTCGCCCCGCCGCTGGCTCTGGCGGCACCAGGGGCAGTCGATGTCGTGCGCCGCGAAGATCGTGCGCGCGTGGGCGCCCTCGAAGGCCTGGAACCACGCCTCGTCGGCGCCCTCCGGCCAGTCGGTGAGGCAGCCGGTCTTCCCGGGCAGCAGGGCGTCGAAGGCGGCGGCGAGCTGCCGCGCCACCCGCGCCGGATCGGGCCCCTCGGTCACGGCCAGGATCGTGAAGATCCGCGGTGCGTGGTGGACCGAGTGGCCGTCGTAGATCGCCCGCAGGCGGTCGGCGAGCATCCGGGCGAAGTAGAGGAGTGTGTGCGGGTGCTCGGCGATCACCGCCTCGAAGGCCCCGCGGGTGAGTTGCAGGAGGTGCGAATCGCGCAGCGCCATAACGGTCGCCGCCCGCGGGGCGTCCGACAGCAGGGCCATCTCGCCGAAGGTCTCGGGCGGCCGCAGGCGCGCGATCCGGGTCGGCCGCCCGGCATGGTCGCGGGCCGAGACGCCGACCGCGCCGGAGACCAGCGTGTACAGGGCGTCCCCGGTCTCGCCCTGCTCGAACAGGGTCCGGCCGCCCGGCACCGCCACCGGCACCATCCGGGCCCGCACGGCCGCGATTGCCGGCGCGTCGAGGCCGGCGAGGAACGGGATCTCGGGTGCGCTCACGCCGGGACCGCCGCGTCGCTCGTCCCGCGCAGGCCTGCCGACGAACCCTGCCCCATCGTTCCGTTCCCGTCCCCGTGTCTTTCGACCACCATAGCGCATGGCGGCCGCCGGTACGCCCCGTGACCGTGGCCCGCATGTGAAACGCCGAGCCTTCGCGCGGCGGCGGCCATCCGCTACAGGCGGTGAAACACCGGAGCCGGGAGGAACGCATGTCGGGGCTTGAGCGGATCGCGATCGTGACCGGGGCCGGGACGGGTGTCGGCAAGGCCGCCGCCCTGGCGCTCGCCGACGCCGGATGGCGCGTCGTCCTCTCGGGGCGGCGTCAGGCTCCCCTCGAGGAGGTCGCCGCGCGGATCGGACACGGAGCCCTGGCGGTCCCGACCGACGTGACCGATCCCGACTCGATCGCCGCCCTGTTCGCGCGCACCAAGGCGGAGTTCGGCCGGCTCGACCTGCTGTTCAACAATGCCGGGATCGGCGCTCCGGCGGTCCCGCTGGAGGATCTGCCCCTCGAGACCTGGCGGCAGGTGGTCGACACCAACCTCACGGCGCTGTTCCTGTGCACGCAGCACGCCTTCCGGATCATGCGCGACCAGGATCCCCGGGGCGGCCGGATCATCAACAACGGCTCGATCTCGGCCCACGCGCCCCGACCGAACTCCATCGCCTACACGGCGACCAAGCACGCCGTGACCGGGCTGACCAAGGCGACCTCCCTCGACGGCCGGGCCTACGACATCGCCTGCGGCCAGATCGATATCGGCAACGCCGACACGCCCATGGGCGGCAAGATGAAGGCCGGCGTCCCGCAGGCGGACGGCTCCCTGCGGGCCGAGGCGGTGATGGATCCGGACCATGTCGGTCAGGCCGTGCTGTCCATGGCGAGCCTGCCGCTGGAGGCCAACGTGCAGTTCATGACCATCATGGCCACCAAGATGCCGTTCGTCGGCCGCGGCTGAACCAACGCGGTTTCCGGGCCCGCGCGGCGACGCCGCGCTGAACTGCTTGGCGGTGCGGACACGCGATCCGCCCTCCCCTGATCCGATCGAGCGGACCGGTCATCGCCGCCGTGCCGATCGGCCGGCCGCGCCCCGTGGCCCGCGCGACCCCATCGCGCCGACCGGCGATCGAACTCGGACCTGAACCCGCGGCGCGCTCCACACACACACCTGAGACCGCGCCGCGAGACGGGGCGCCGCGCGTGCCGATTGACGGCCCCATCTATAACTCATACAAATCGAATGCTCGAGCTTCTCAAGTTGCGGGCTTGGCCCTCGAAGAGGCTGCCGGCGGCGCCCGGATTGCGCTTCTGCCTGCCAACCCGGCCAAGTTTGCCGGATCGGCTCCCGCAGGGATATTCGGTCGGGCAGTGGATGGGTGTCGGCCATAGACTAGATAAGTAAAACATCGAGTTTTAATTATAGAAAATAATCGACCGACAATAACAGAAGCACGGACTCGCTTCGATTGAAGTCGAAGTCCGGCTGCGCAGCGATAGGGGGGGATTGTGATCGCCAGGCATACGGTTCTCAAATACATCCTGGGCCTGTCGCTCATCGGCGCGTGCGCCACGGCATCGGCGCAGGCGGCCGGCGGGGATTCGATCGGGGTCGCCATGCCGACCAAGTCGTCGCAGCGCTGGATCGACGACGGCAACAACATCGTCAGGCTTCTGAAGGCCAAGGGCTACAATCCGGATCTGCAATACGCGGACGACGACATCCCGACCCAGCTCGCCCAGATCGAGAACATGCTCACCACCGGCGTGAAGATCCTGGTGATCGCTTCCATCGACGGCACGACCCTCAGCGATGTGCTGTCGAAAGCGAGCGAGCGCGGCGTCAGGGTCATCGCCTACGACCGGCTCATCCGGGGGACGCCGAACGTCGATTACTACGCCACCTTCGACAACTACAAGGTTGGCGTTCAGCAGGCGACATCCATCGTCGACGCCCTCGGCTTGAAGGACGGGAAGGGGCCCTTCAACATCGAGCTGTTCGGCGGTTCGCCCGACGACAATAACGCATACTTTTTCTACGACGGCGCCCTGTCGGTGCTGAAGCCCTACATCGACGCGAAGAGGCTCGTTGTGCGCTCGGGCCAGTTCGGCATGGACAAGGTGTCCACCCTGCGCTGGGACGCCGCGACCGCCCAGGCGCGGATGGATAACCTGCTCTCGGCCTATTACGGCAACGCCCATCTGGATGCCGTGCTCTCGCCCTACGACGGCATCTCCACGGCGATCCTCTCGTCGGTGAAGAGCGTGGGCTACGGGTCGGGCGGCGTGAAGCTGCCGGTGATCAGCGGCCAGGACGCCGAGCTGCAATCGGTCAAGTCGATCATCGCCGGTGAGCAGACGGCGACGATCTTCAAGGACACCCGGGACTTGGCCAAGGTGACGGTGGCGATGATCGACGCCATCGAGGCGGGCCGACAGCCCGAGGTCAACGACGTGAAGACCTACGACAACGGCAAGAAGATCGTCCCGTCCTACCTGCTCACGCCGGTGATCGTCACCCGGGCCAACTGGAAGCCGGCCCTGATCGACACGGGCTACTACACGCTCGACCAGCTCAAGTGACCGATGCCGGGGCGGAGCCCGGTCGCTCCGCCCGATCCGATCCCCGCCGCGACGACTGTCGCGCGGGCCGAACGTGCAGTCCGAGCTGGTAGGCGCCGCATGCAGCCCGTTCTCGAAATGCGGGGAATCACCAAGACCTTCCCCGGCGTGAAGGCCCTCTCCGACGTCAACCTGACCGTCGAGCCCGCCGAGATCCTCGCCCTGGTCGGCGAGAACGGCGCGGGGAAGTCGACGCTGATGAAGGTGCTGAGCGGCGTGTATCCCAACGGGTCGTACACGGGTGACATCACCTACGAGGGGCGGCCGGGCCGCTTCCGCGACATCACGGACAGCGAGCGCCTCGGCATCGTGATCATCCACCAGGAACTCGCCCTGGTGCCGTACCTGTCGATCGCCGAGAACATCTTCCTCGGCAACGAGCCGGCCCGGTTCGGGGTCATCGACCGGGATCGTGTCCAGGCCCGCGCCCGCGCGCTGATGGCGATGGTGGGGCTCGACGAGAGCCCCGACACCCTCGTCACCCATCTCGGGGTCGGCAAGCAGCAGCTCGTGGAGATCGCCAAGGCGCTCTCCAAGGAGGTGAAGCTCCTGATCCTCGACGAACCGACCGCGTCGTTGAGCGAGACCGACAGTGAGGCCTTGCTGCAGCTCCTGCTGCGCTTCAAGGCGCAGGGCATCGCCTCGATCCTGATCTCCCACAAGCTGAACGAGATCGCCAAGGTGGCCGACCGGATCACGGTCCTGCGCGACGGCAGCACCGTCGAGACCCTCGACTGCCGCGGCGGCGCGATCGACGAGGGCCGCATCATCCGGGCGATGGTCGGCCGCACGCTGGAGAGCCGCTACCCGGTCCGCACGCCGCGGATCGGCGCGGTGCTGATGGAGGTGCGCGACTGGACGGTCCACCACCCCGTCCACGCCGGCCGGGCGGTGGTGCGCGACGTCGACCTGAGCCTGCGCCGGGGCGAGATCGTCGGGATCGCGGGCCTGATGGGCTCGGGCCGGACCGAGCTCGCCATGAGCCTCTTCGGCCGGTCCTACGGCCGGGACATCCGGGGCACGGTCCGGATCGGAAGTGTCGAGGTCGACGTCTCGACGATCGACCGGGCGATCGCGGCCGGCCTCGCCTACGTCACCGAGGATCGCAAGCAACTCGGGCTCGTGCTGGGCGAGGACATCGCCCGGAACACCACCCTGGCGAACCTGCCCGGGATCTCCACCGCCGCGGTGATCGACGAGGCGGCCGAGCACCGGGTCGCGACCGGCTACCGCACCAAGATGCGCATCCGCTCCGTCGGGGTGACGCAGCAGACCGTGAATTTGTCGGGCGGCAACCAGCAGAAGGTCGTGCTGAGCAAGTGGCTGTTCACCCGGCCCAAGGTGCTGATCCTCGACGAGCCGACCCGCGGCATCGATGTCGGCGCGAAGTACGAGATCTACAGCATCATCAACGAGCTGGCGGAGGACGGCCGCGGCGTCCTCCTGATCTCCTCGGAGATGCCGGAACTGCTCGGCCTCTGCGACCGCATCTACGTGATGAACGAGGGGCGCTTCGTGGGCGAATTCGACCGCGCCGAGGCCAGCCAGGAAGCGATCATGCGCGCCATCATGCGCTCCAGGGGGCTGAACGGATGACCGACATCACAGTGAGCAAGTCCGTGAGCCCCGGCAGGGACCTCATCCCGGCCGCCGCCGCGGGCGAAGTCCGGGCCGGGCGCGGCCGCCTGCCGATGGCGCAGCTGCGCGCCTACGGTCTCGTCGTCGCGCTGGCGGTGATCACGCTGTTCTTCGAGGTCGCGACGGGCGGCGTCCTGTTCCAGCCGCTGAACCTGACCAACCTGATCCTCCAGAACAGCTACGTCGTCGTGATGGCGCTCGGGATGCTGCTGGTCATCGTGGCCGGGCATATCGACCTGTCGGTCGGCTCGGTGGTCGGTTTCGTGGGGGCGCTCGCCGCCCTGCTGATGGTCCGCTTCCACGTCGACCCGTTCTCTGCGGCCGTCCTGTGCCTCGCGGTGGGCGCGGTCATCGGCGGTCTGCAGGGCTACTTCGTGGCCTACCTCGCCATCCCGAGCTTCATCGTCACCCTGGCCGGCATGATGGTGTTCCGCGGCCTGACGCAGGTGCTGCTGCAGGGGGCCTCCATCGGACCGTTCCCGGAGGTGTTCCAGCTCCTCGCCAAGGGCTTCCTCGTCAACGGCGCCGGACCCTGGACCGCCGTCCTGATCGCCGCCGCGCTGGTCGCGACGCTGACCGGGCTGAACTGGCGACGGCGGCAGGCTCGGCTGCGGAACGCGAGCCCGGCCGAGTCCCCGGCGGCGTTCATCGGCCGCAACGGCGTGACCGCCATCCTGATCCTGGCCTTCGCCTGGCAGATGAGCGCGTACCGGGGCCTGCCCAACGTGCTCCTCGTGCTGCTGGCGCTGGTGACGCTCTACGGGTTCGTGACGACGCGGACGACGATCGGGCGCCGGATCTACGCGCTGGGCGGGAACATCAAGGCCGCGCGCCTCTCGGGGATCAAGACCGAGCGGCTGACCTTCCTGACCTTCGCCAACATGGGCGCGCTGGCGGGCCTCGCCGGCATGATCTTCGTCGCCCGGCTCAACACCGCGAACTCGAAGGCCGGCGTCGGGATGGAGCTCGACGTGATCGCGGCCTGCTTCATCGGTGGCGCCTCGGCGGCGGGCGGCATCGGCAAGGTCTCGGGTGTCGTGATCGGCGCCTTCATCATCGGCATCATGAACAACGGCATGTCGATCCTGGGGATCGGCGTCGACTGGCAGCAGGTGATCAAGGGCGTCGTCCTGCTCGCCGCCGTGTGCCTCGACGTCCACAACAAGACCAACCGGCTCTGACCGGCGCCCCGCGCTCCGCGGTCCCGCCTCCGGTTCGGATGGCCCCGATCGGGACGGCGCGGGTCCGCGTCGCGGAGGGTGTCGATCCGGCGGAGCCGCGATCGCTTGTGGCGTGCCCCGCGTGGTCGTGGCGCAGTGTTCGCGGAGGTCGGGCTGCCGGGCCCGGCCCGGCCGCCCGAGGCGGCGGCCGGGTTTCCGCCGCCCGGCGCGATCAGGTCTTGCGGGCGACCGTGAAGCGGGCGGCGTCGCGCAGGACGCGGGCGCCCTCCCCCCAGGACGACACCGCGTCCTCGCAGACGCCGACGAGGCGGTCGCACTCGGCGCGGGCCCCGTCGATGCCGAGACGGTCGACGAGCGTCGCCTTGCCGGCATCCTTGTCCTTGCCGGTGGCCTTGCCCATGGCCTCGGGCGAGGCCTCCCGGTCGAGGATGTCGTCGGCGATCTGGAAGGCCTGCCCCAGGGCGAGGCCGTAGCGCAGGAGTGCGGCCTGCTGGTCCTTGTCGGCACCGCCGACGATCGCGCCGGCCTCCACCGAGAAGGCCAGGATCGCGCCGGTCTTCATCGCCTGCATCCGCAGGGTGTCGTCCACGTCCATGTTGGCCGCGCCGAACCGGCCCTCGGCGGTGAGGTCGAGGAGCTGGCCGCCGACCATGCCGCCGAGGCCCGAGGCCCGAGCGAGGCCGAGCACGAGGTCGGCGCGGATGCGCGCATCCGGCTGCCAGGTCGGGTCGGCCACGATCTCGAAGGCCAGCGTCTGCAGGGCGTCGCCGACGAGGATGGCGGTGGCCTCGTCGTAGGCCTTGTGGACCGTGGGCTTGCCGCGGCGCATGTCGTCGTC
This sequence comes from Methylobacterium sp. 285MFTsu5.1, assembly GCF_000383455.1. Taxonomy (NCBI): domain Bacteria; kingdom Pseudomonadati; phylum Pseudomonadota; class Alphaproteobacteria; order Hyphomicrobiales; family Methylobacteriaceae; genus Methylobacterium; species Methylobacterium sp. 285MFTsu5.1. The sequence continues at coordinate 140,403 of NZ_KB911278.1, forward strand.
GTCCATCGCCGGCAGGTCGTCGTGGACGAGGCTGTAGCAGTGGACCAGCTCGACGCCGGCGCCGGCCGCCAGCGCGGCGGCCTCGGAGCCGCCGAGCATCCGGGCGGTCTCGATGGCCAGGAACGGCCGGAGACGCTTGCCGCCGCCGAGCACGGCGTGCCGCATGGCCTCCATCAGGCGGGGCGGCCGGGCGATCTCGCCGGCGCCGACCGCGGGGCCGAGCCGCTCGACCAGGAAGGTCTCGACCGTGCCGGCGACCTCCGTCAACCTGTGGGTAAAATCGGCGGCCGGCGTGACTGCCTTGACCGAACCGGTCGGTGCCTGCGTTGAGGGGGTCGGGGTCATCGGGCTTACGTCCGGTCCTGGCCTTGCGAAACCAATCGGGTGTCAGTTGGGCGGGGACGGACTCACGGTGGACGGGGCTCGACGCAGGCGGGAGACGGCAGGTCGCGACCTCCCGCTCGCGCGCCCGCGCCGTTCCCGTCGCGTCCGACAGCTTGTGGGAGCGCTGCTGCTGCTCCCCGCCGTCGGGTTCGTCCTCGCGCTGACGTTGGCGCTCGTCTATAGCGCGGTGATGCCGCCGTCGACCCTGATGCTGGGACGGTGGTTGACGCTTCAGCCGGTGAGTCGGGATCCGGTCCCGCTCTCCGCCATCGCGCCGGTCCTGCCGCAGGCGGTGATCGCCTCGGAGGATCAGCGCTTCTGCCTGGATCACGGGGTCGATTTCGGCGCGATCCGCGACGTGGTCGAGGACGAGGATTCCCCGAGCCGCGGCGCCTCCACGATCGCCATGCAGACGGTGAAGAACGTCTTCCTGTGGCCCGGCCGCTCCTACATCCGGAAGGCCATCGAGATCCCGCTGGCGCTGGCGCTCGACACGCTCTGGGGCAAGCGCCGGATGATGGAGATCTACCTCAACGTCGCCGAGTGGGGCGACGGGATCTACGGCGCGCAGGCCGCGAGCCGGCACTGGTTCGGCAAGGACGCGAGCCGGCTGACCCGCAACGAGGCCGCCCTGCTCGCCGCCGTGCTGCCGAACCCGATCACCCGCAGCGCCGGCCGGCCCTCTCCCGGGGTGCGCCGCCGGGCCGCGCGGATCCAGGCGATGATGGGACAGATCGACGGCCTCACGGGCTGCGTGCGGCGGTAGCAGGGGGCGACTCGCCTCTGTAAGACGGGCCTTCCAAGCGTGAGAGCCGGGACCGATACACGATGAGCGATGCCGCCTACGACCTGAGCCTGGAGCGCATCGCCCTGATCCGCCGGATGGTCGTCGCCTGGGACGGCGCCGAGCCGGGGGCGCCGACCATCCACCCGGCCGCCCCCTATGGCAGCCTCGACCGCGACGGCGACATCGCCAACGTCACCGGCGACGACGAGGGCGCCGAGGAGGAGCACCGGTCCCTCGAGGACGGCCTCGCCGTCTTCGTCCAGAACGGGCAGCTGAAGCCGGGCCGGTACCAGTACCACAACGGTCTGGCCAAGCTCGATCCGGGCGCCGTGGGCGACGTCTTCCGGGACGCGGCCACCGGCGAGACCCCGGACCTGATCACCTTCGCGGTGACGCCCGAGCACCTCGCGCTGATCCCGCAGCTGAACATCGGGTGGAACGCCGAGCAGGGGGTGCCGCGCGTCGACCCGGAGCGGCCCTACGGCGCGGACGGTGCCTACACCGCGGCCATGAAGCGCCTTCTCGCCGCCGTGCCGGGCGCGGCCGCGAACGACGACGAGGACGCGGAGACGCGGCTCGTGCGCCTCCATCGCGAATTGCAGCCGGCCCTGCAGATCTTCCTGCGCTACGCCGATCTCGGGCCCGGCGACTTCCGTCGGGCCGCCGAGCGCTGGCTCCCCGCCTGACGGCTACCTCCGGTCGCGGCCGCCCGCGCGGCGGCGACCGGCACCGGGCTCAGCCCTCGCGCTTCTTGCGCTGGGCCAGGGTGCGCAGGCGCAGGGCGTTGAGCTTGATGAAACCCGCCGCGTCGCGGTGATCGTAGGCGACGGCGCCCTCCTCGAAGGTCACGAGGTCCTGGTCGTAGAGCGAGTGCGGGCTCTCGCGGCCGATCACGTGGACGCCGCCCTTGTAGAGCTTCAGCCGCACCGTGCCGGTGACCTTCTCCTGGCTCTTGTCGATCAGGGCCTGGATCATCTCGCGCTCCGGCGAGAACCAGAAGCCGTTGTAGATGAGCTCGGCGTATTGCGGCATGAGCTGGTCCTTGAGGTGCGCGGCCCCCCGGTCCAGCGTGATCGACTCGATGGCGCGGTGCGCCGGCAGCAGGATCGTGCCGCCCGGCGTCTCGTACATGCCGCGGCTCTTCATGCCGACGAAGCGGTTCTCCACCAGGTCGAGCCGGCCGATGCCGTTGGCGCGGCCGAGCTCGTTGAGCTTGGTCAGAAGGCTCGCGGGCGACAGAGCCTCGCCGTCGATCGAGACGGCGTCGCCGCGCTCGAACCCGATCGTGATGACCGTCGGCTGGTCGGGCGCCTCCTCGGGGGAGAGGGTGCGCGAGTAGACGTAGTCCGGCACCTCGACGGCCGGATCCTCCAGCACCTTGCCCTCCGAGGAGGCGTGCAGGAGGTTGGCGTCCACCGAGAACGGGCTCTCGCCGCGCTTGTCCTTGGCGATCGGGATCTGGTGCTGCTCGGCGAAGGCGATGAGCTGCTCGCGCGAGCGCAGGTCCCACTCGCGCCAGGGCGCGATTACCGTGACGTCGGGCTTCAGCGCGTAGTAGCCAAGCTCGAACCGGACCTGATCGTTCCCCTTGCCGGTGGCGCCGTGGCAGACCGCGTCGGCGCCGACGCGCTCGGCGATCTCGATCTGCTTCTTGGCGATCAGCGGCCGGGCGATCGAGGTGCCGAGCAGGTAGACGCCCTCGTAGACGGCGTTCGCCCGGAACATCGGGAAGACGTAGTCGCGGACGAATTCCTCGCGCAGGTCCTCGATGTAGATATTCTCGGGCTTGATGCCGAGGAGCTCCGCCTTGCGGCGCGCGGGCTCCAGCTCCTCGCCCTGGCCGAGATCGGCCGTGAAGGTGACGACCTCGCAGCCGTAGGTGGTCTGCAGCCACTTCAGGATGATCGATGTGTCGAGGCCGCCGGAATAGGCCAGCACGACCTTCTTCACGGGGCTCTTCGCGGGGACGGACATGGGACTTCCGGAACTGGGCGAGGGATCTGGCTCGGCGTCTGCGGCTTATCGCGGGTGTCACCGGCCTGCAACCGGCGCGCCGCCTCGCGCGTAGCCGAGATGCCGGAGGATCGGCCGCGTTTCGCCTCACGACGGCCTTGCGGTTGTGTCAGAAACGGCGCGGGCGTTGCAGGTCGTCATCGCCGCGAGAGTGCATCGGAGAAGCGAAGTCTATGGCGCGCCAGCCAATTCTGGAGTTCTGGTACGAATTCGCCTCCACCTACTCCTACCTCGCGGCCATGCGCGTCGAGGCCGCCGCCGCCGAGGCGGACGTGGCGATCCGGTGGCGCCCCTTCCTGGTCGGGCCGCTCTTCGCCGCGCAGGGCTGGACCACCTCGCCGTTCAATCTCTACGCGGCCAAGGGCAAGAACATGTGGCGCGACGTCGAGCGCGAGGCCGCCCGCCTCGGCCTGCCGCCGGTGACGCGCCCCGCCCAGTTTCCGCAGAACAGCCTCAGCGCGGTGCGGGTCGCGATCCTCGGCCAGGACCAGCCGTGGCTGGTCCCGTTCTCGAAGGCGGTCTTCACCGCGAGCTTCGCCGAGGGCCGCTCGATCGCGGAGCCGGCGGCCGTCGCGGAGATCCTCGATTCGCTCGGGCTCGACGGCACGCAGACCGTGCGGGCCGCCGCCGCCGAGGCCAACAAGACGAAGCTGCGGGTCAGCGTCGAGGAGGCGCGCTCCCGCGGGATCTACGGGGCGCCGACGTTCCTGGCCGATGACGGCGAGCTGTTCTGGGGCAACGACCGGCTCGAGCAGGCCCTGGCCTGGGCGACCGGCGACCGGCCGAAGGGGCTGCGCTAGGCCGCGCCCGCCGCGCGGTAGCGCGACGTTCACGGCCGCTCGGCCATGAAACCGACTCGACCCCCTGGTTCTGGTCCGGCTCCGCTTCGGCGCGGCCGGAGCGGGACAGCGATGCCCCGGACGAGTCCCATGCCTGTTTCGAAGCCTGTCTCGCGACGCCTCCTGCTCGCCGCAGCCGCCACCTTCGGTGCCGGCCTGACCAGCGCCTCCGCGCAATCCTACGGCCAGCGGGTCGCGGTGACGGGCGACGACGGGCGCGCGGTGGCGAACTCGATCCTGCCGGGCGAGATCACCGGGCAGATCCCGGCCCTGCGCGGCGTGACCTATGTCGGGCCGCGGGATGCCGGCACCACGCTCTACGAGTTCTTCGACTTCAACTGCCCGTACTGCCGGAAGGCGGCCGCCGACGTGGTTGCCCTGCACGACAGCGATCCGGAGCTGCGGATCGGGCTTGTCCACAACCCGATCCTGTCGCCGCAATCCGCCCAGGCCGCCAAGGTGATGCTCGCGGTGCAGCGCAAGCTCGGCTCCGAGGCGGCGTGGCGCTTCTACCAGACGCTGCTGGGCAAGCCCGGCCGCATCGACGGGCCCGGCGCGCTCGCCGTCGCCGCCACGATGGGGATCCCGCAGGCGGAGGTCGAGGAGATCGCCGACAGCGAGGAGGTGCGCGCGGCGCTGAAGAGCCAGATGCGGATGGCCGCGGATCTCGGCCTATACGCGACGCCGTCCTACGTGATCGGCAACAGCGGGATCCTCGGGCATCCCGGCGCCGGCGCCATGGCCAAGATGATCGCGAGCGTGCGGCGCTGCGACCGGCTCGCCTGCTGAGGCGGGACCCGCGTCACACTTCCGCCGTCCTGACGCGCAGCGACGCGCGCCTGCCGTGTTGCGCGCGGCCATGCTGGCATGCTAGGCGGTCGCCGCGCCGCGAGGACAGTTCTCGACCTGTCCGTTGCCGGCGCGATCCCACGTCCCGAACGGTCTCGCACCGCGCTCCAGCCGGAGCGCGCGGAGCGGACGGGCAACCAGAGAAGAGAGCGACGGGTGGCGCAGAACGGTTCCGAGGCTGGTCCCCTGGTCGCAGGCGTGGCGGGCCGGTACGCTTCCGCCCTGTTCGAGCTCGCGCGCGACGAGCGCCAGGTCGACGCGGTCGCCGAGTCTCTCGATCAATTCGACACGCTGCTGAAGGAGAGCGCGGATCTCCGCCGCCTCGTCCGCAGCCCGGTCTTCAGCGCCGAGGAGCAGGCGGCCGCCATCGGCGCCGTGCTCGACAAGGCGGGCATCGGCGGCCTCGCCGGCAATTTCATCCGCCTCGCGGCCTCGAACCGCCGGCTCTTCGCCCTGCCCGACATGATCGACGCGTTCCGGACCCTGGTCCAGGACTCGAAGGGCATCGTGCGCGCCCAGGTCCGGGTGGCCGAGAAGCCCTCCGACGCGGTGATCGAGGAGATCAAGGCGTCGCTGCGCGACATCGCCAAGGCCGATGTCGCCGTCGACCTCGTGGTCGATCCCAGCCTGATCGGCGGCCTCGTCGTGAAGATGGGCTCGCGCATGGTCGACGCCTCCCTCAAGACCAAGCTCAACGGTATCCGCCTCGCGATGCGGGCCGCGCGGTAAGCGCCCCCATCCGACCCGAACACGCATAGACGCATCAGCGACAGAGGCCCGAGTATGGACATCCGCGCCGCCGAGATCTCCGCGATCCTGAAAGAGCAGATCAAGAACTTCGGCGAGGAGGCCGAGGTCTCCGAGGTCGGGCAGGTCCTGTCCGTCGGCGACGGCATCGCCCGCGCCTACGGCCTCGACAACGTCCAGGCCGGCGAGATGGTCGAGTTCGAGTCGGGCGTGCGCGGCATGGCCCTGAACCTCGAGCAGGACAACGTCGGCATCGTGATCTTCGGCTCCGACCGCGAGATCAAGGAAGGCCAGACCGTCAAGCGGACCGGCGCCATCGTGGACGTGCCGGTCGGCAAGGGCCTGCTCGGCCGCGTCGTCGACGCCCTCGGCAACCCGATCGACGGCAAGGGCCCGATCCAGTCGACCGAGCGTCGCCGCGTCGACGTCAAGGCTCCGGGCATCATCCCGCGCAAGTCTGTGCACGAGCCGATGGCCACGGGCCTGAAGGCGATCGACGCCCTGATCCCGGTCGGCCGCGGCCAGCGCGAGCTGATCATCGGCGATCGCCAGACCGGCAAGACCGCCATCGCCCTCGACACGATCCTGAACCAGAAGCCGGGCCACACCGCCGGCAGTGACGAGAAGGCCAAGCTCTACTGCATCTACGTCGCTATCGGCCAGAAGCGCTCGACGGTGGCCCAGTTCGTGAAGGTCCTGGAGGACCAGGGCGCGCTGGAGTACTCCATCGTCATCGCCGCCACGGCGTCCGACGCGGCCCCGATGCAGTTCATCGCGCCGTTCGCCGGCTGCGCCATGGGCGAGTACTTCCGCGACAACGGCATGCACGCCGTGATCGTGTACGACGATCTGTCCAAGCAGGCCGTGGCCTACCGCCAGATGTCGCTGCTGCTGCGCCGCCCGCCGGGCCGCGAGGCGTATCCGGGCGACGTGTTCTACCTCCACAGCCGCCTGCTCGAGCGCGCCGCCAAGATGGGCGACGCCGCCGGCAACGGCTCGCTGACCGCGCTGCCGGTCATCGAGACCCAGGCCAACGACGTCTCGGCCTACATCCCGACCAACGTGATCTCGATCACCGACGGCCAGATCTTCCTCGAGACCGACCTGTTCTACCAGGGCATCCGCCCGGCGGTGAACGTCGGCCTCTCGGTGTCGCGGGTGGGCTCCTCGGCGCAGACCAAGGCGATGAAGAAGGTCGCCGGCAAGATCAAGGGCGAGCTCGCGCAGTACCGCGAGATGGCCGCCTTCGCGCAGTTCGGCTCGGATCTCGACGCCTCCACCCAGGCGCTCCTGAACCGCGGCTCGCGGCTCACCGAGCTCCTGAAGCAGCCGCAGTTCTCGCCACTGAAGATGGAAGAGCAGGTCGCGGTGATCTACGCCGGCGTGAACGGCTACCTCGACAAGATGCCGGTGACCAAGGTCCGTCCCTTCGAGGACGCGCTGCTCTCGACCCTGCGCTCCAAGCACAAGGACCTGCTCGACTCGATCGCCGCCTCCAAGGACCTGTCGGACGAGAACGCCGGCAAGCTGAAGAGCGTCGTCGAGAGCGTCGCCAAGTCGATCGGCTGATGTGAGGCCCCTCCCCTCGGGGAGGGATCTTGGGTGGTGCGGGGGGATCCCGGTCCCCGCCGCACCGCCCGAACTTCCGGCTCCTTCCCGCCGAGGGAAGGAGAGGCCCATAGAACGGACCTGGACCTCACCCGATGGCGAGTTTGAAGGACCTGCGCAACCGCATCACCTCGGTGAAGGCGACGCAGAAGATCACCAAGGCCATGCAGATGGTCGCCGCCGCCAAGCTGCGCCGGGCGCAGATGGCCGCCGAGGCGGGCCGTCCCTACGCCGAGAAGATGTCGGCGGTGCTCGGCAACCTCGCGGGCAACCTCGTCGGCGGCGTCGGCGCCCCGCGGCTCCTGTCCGGGACCGGCTCCGAGCAGACGCACCTGCTCGTGGTGTGCACGGGCGACCGCGGCCTCGCCGGCGCGTTCAACTCGTCGATCGTCCGCCTCGCGGTGCGCGAGTACGCCCAGAGGCTCGCCGCCGAGGGCAAGACGGTCAAGATCATGACGGTCGGCAAGAAGGGCCTCGACGCGCTGCGCCGGCAGTACCGCGACCAGATCGTCGAGAGCATGGACATCCGCGGCAACCGCCCGGTGGATTACGAGTTCGCCGCCTCGATCGCCGACAAGATCCTGACCCGCTTCGAGAACGGCGAGTTCGACGTCGCGACCCTGTTCTACTCCGAGTTCCGCTCGGTCATCTCGCAGATCCCGACCGCGCAGCGCCTGATCCCCGCGGAGCTGCCGGCGGTCGACACGACCGCGAAGGCGGCCGCCGGCAACGCCGCCCTGGAATTCGAGCCGTCCGAGGAGGCGATCCTCGAGACGCTGCTGCCGAAGAACCTGACGGTGCAGATCTACCGGGCGCTCCTGGAGAACGCCGCCTCCGAGCAGGGCGCGCGCATGAGCGCCATGGACTCGGCGACCCGCAACGCGGGCGAGATGATCAAGAAGCAGACGCTGATCTACAACCGGACGCGTCAGGCCATGATCACCAAGGAACTCATCGAGATCATCTCGGGCGCGGAAGCCCTCTGAGGCACCGCGACCCGACCGCACAGCTTGAAGGGTAGGTTAACGATGGCGAACACCGCACTCCCCGGCACCGGCTCCAACAAGGTCGGCAAGATCACCCAGGTCATCGGCCCCGTGGTCGACGTGCAGTTCGAGGGCCACCTGCCCGAGATCCTGAACGCGCTGGAGACCAAGAACAACGGCGCCCGCCTCGTCCTCGAGGTGGCCCAGCAGCTCGGCGAGAACACCGTCCGCTGCATCGCCATGGACACGTCCGAGGGCCTGACCCGCGGCCAGGAGTGCACCGACACCGGCGAGCCGATCAAGGTTCCGGTCGGCATGAACACGCTCGGCCGCATCATGAACGTCATCGGCGAGCCGATCGACGAGGCTGGCCCAGTCCAGGCCGACACGTTCCGCGCCATCCACCAGCCGGCCCCCTCCTACGCCGAGCAGTCGACCGAGGCCCAGATCCTCGTGACCGGCATCAAGGTGGTGGACCTGCTCGCCCCCTACGCGAAGGGCGGCAAGATCGGCCTGTTCGGCGGCGCCGGCGTCGGCAAGACCGTGCTGATCATGGAGCTGATCAACAACATCGCCAAGGTGCACTCGGGCTACTCGGTGTTCGCCGGCGTGGGTGAGCGCACCCGCGAGGGCAACGATCTCTACCACGAGATGATCGAGTCCAAGGTGAACGTCGACCCGAAGGAGCACGGCTCCGCCGAGGGTTCGAAGTGCGCCCTGGTCTACGGCCAGATGAACGAGTCGCCGGGCGCCCGCTCGCGCGTCGCCCTGACCGGCCTCACGATCGCCGAGCAGTTCCGCGACGACGGCCAGGACGTGCTGTTCTTCGTCGACAACATCTTCCGCTTCACGCAGGCGGGCTCCGAGGTGTCGGCGCTCCTCGGCCGCATCCCGTCGGCGGTGGGCTACCAGCCGACGCTCGCCACCGACATGGGCGCCCTCCAGGAGCGCATCACCACCACGACCAAGGGCTCGATCACCTCGGTGCAGGCGATCTACGTGCCGGCCGACGACCTGACCGACCCGGCGCCCGCCGCCTCGTTCGCCCACCTCGACGCCACGACCGTGCTGTCGCGCTCGATCGCCGAGAAGGGCATCTACCCGGCGGTGGACCCGCTGGACTCGACCTCGCGCATGCTGTCGCCGGCGATCCTCGGCGAGGAGCACTACGATGTCGCCCGCCGCGTCCAGCAGACCCTGCAGCGCTACAAGGCTCTCCAGGATATCATCGCGATCCTGGGCATGGACGAGCTGTCCGAGGAGGACAAGCTGACCGTGGCCCGCGCCCGCAAGATCGAGCGCTTCTTCTCGCAGCCCTTCTCGGTGGCCGAGGTGTTCACTGGCTCGCCGGGCAAGCAGGTCGCCCTCGAGGACACCATCAAGGGCTTCAAGGGCCTGGTGAACGGCGACTACGACGACCTCCCGGAGGCCGCCTTCTACATGGTCGGCACCATCGAGGAGGCCCAGGAGAAGGCCAAGAAGCTCAAGGCCGCGTAAGACGACACCCCCTTCCCCGCGCGGGAAGGGGACAGAGGCCGCGCGGGCGACCCTGACCGGTGCCGTCCGCGCAGCCTTTTTCCGAGACGCTCCGCCCGCTTGGCGGGGCGCGCGCCGCCGATCCGGGAACACGTCAGGCCATGGCCACCTTCCACTTCGATTTCGTCGGCCCCGAGCGGACGCTGTATTCCGGCGAGGTGACCGCCGTTCAGCTGCCCGGCACCGAGGGCGAGATGACCGTGATGCCGGGCCACGCGCCCGTGCTGACCTCCCTTCGGGTCGGCGTCATCGTGATCACCGAGAGCCAGGGCAGCGGCAAGCGGATCTACGTCCGCGGCGGCTTCGCCGATATCGGCCCGACGGCCGTGACCGTGCTGGCCGAGCGCGCCGCCCCGATCGAGGAGCTGACGCACGAATCCCTCGACCGCGACATCGAGGCGATCGAGATGCAGCGCGACGCCACCGAGGACCTGCAGAAGCGCGAGGAGCTGAACGGCCAGATCGTCCAGCTCCAGGAGACCAAGGCGCTCCTGAAGCTCTGAGCCTCGTTCAGCGGGCGCTCTCCAGCGCCCGCGCCAGCAGGTCGGCCCGCGCTGCCGCGTCCGTCGGGCAGCCCCGCTCCAGCCAGATCCTCCGCGCCGCGGCCAACCCGCGCCCGATCCCGGGCCCCGGCGCCACCCCGGCCGCGACGAGATCCGCCCCCGCCAGGGGAAAGGCCGGCGACTCCCCTTCCCCCTCCAGGGCCCGCAGGGCCGCCCGCGCCGCCTCCGTCACGGCGGGCCGCGGCTCTCCGGCCAGGATCGCCAGCGCGTCGGCCAGGCACGACAGGCCGTGCTCCGCCGCCAGGGCCCGCGCCGCGACCGCGTCCAGCACCGCGCATCCGTGGAGATCGGCCAGCGCCGCGGCGTAGCCGAGCAGCTGCCCGTGCTCGTTCTTCGACAGGCGTAGCCGGTCGCGCAGCCGGTCGGCGTCGTGCCGAGCGCCGACGGCGAGGGCCGCGAGGCGCGTCACCGGAGGCAGGCCCGCGGCTGCGGCCCGTTCCAGCCGCCCGAGCTCCCCGACGCCGCCGGTGATCCGCGGCAGCAGCCCGGTCGTGCTCAGCGTCGTCACCATGGCCGCGCCGCCGGGGGCCGCGAGCAACTTCAGGAATTCCGCGCGCACGCGCTCGCGAGAGAGCCGGTCCAGGCTGTCCCGCGCGGCCACGCAGGCCGCCAGGGCCGCGGCGTCTGGCGCGCCGGCTCCGAACCGCGCATGGAAGCGGAAGAAGCGCAGGATCCGCAGCGCGTCCTCGCGGATCCGGGTCGCCGGGTCGCCGATGAAGCGCACCCGCCCGGCCGTCAGGTCGGGCCGGCCGCCCACCGGGTCGTGCAGGGTTCCGTCGGCGCCGAGGGAGAGCGTGTTGACGGTGAAGTCGCGGCGCTCGGCGTCGCGGAGGAAGTCGCTGCCGAAGCGGACGACGGCGTGACGCCCGTCGGTCTCGACGTCCTCGCGCAGGGTCGTGACCTCGATCGGCCCGTCCTCGGTCACCAGCGTGATGGTGCCGTGCTCGATGCCGGTCGGCACCGCCTTGAGGCCGGGCGCCCGCTGCGCCGCCCGCATCACCGCCTCGGGCCGGTGCGTCGTCGCCATGTCGATGTCGGCGGTCGGCGCGCCGAGGAGCGCGTCGCGGACGCAGCCGCCGATCAGGCGGGTCTCCGCGCCCGGCGCGTCCAGGGCCGCGAGGACGCGGCGGACGCCCGGGCGTTCGAGCAGGGCCGCCAGCCCCGCCGGATCGAGGGCGCGGCTCACCGGAAGCCACCGGGTACGAGGCGGCCGTTCTCCATGTGGGTCGGCACGTAGCCCCCGGGACGGCGCTCCGAGAACAGGCCCTCGTAGACGAGGGTGCCGATCACCACCGCCAGCCCGGCCAGGACCAAGCGGAACAGGTGCGCGTCCCAGTGTACCCGGCGCAGGGGATTGCGGCCGGACAGCAGCAGGTAGACGAGGAACAGCGCGAAGGGGATGAGGAAGAGGCCGAACTCTTCGAGGATGCGGCGGAGCATGCGGTCAGCCTAACGCGCCGCGCGGTCGGCGTCGCCCGGCTCCGCCTCCGGGTAGAGCCGTTCCCGCAGATTGTTCAGGATCCCGGCGGTGACGCCCCAGATCAGCCGCTCGCCGAAGGTCAAGGCGTAGAACCAGCGCTCGCGGCCCTGCCACGCGCGGGAGCGCAGGCGGTAGCGCTCCGGGTCCATGAGGAACGGGAGCGGTACCTCGAAGACGTCGGCCACCTCGTCCGGGTTCGGCGTCAGGACCGCGCCGGGATCGACCAGGCCGATGACCGGCGTCACGAGGAAGCCGGTGCCCGAGAGGTATGGGTCGAGATAGCCGAGGAACCGCACCGCCTCGGGCGGCAGCCCGATCTCCTCGTAGGCCTCCCGCAGGGCCGCGTCCGCAGGCCCGGGATCGGAGGGATCGATCTTGCCCCCCGGCAGCGCCACCTGCCCGGAATGGTCGCGCAGGTTGGCGGCCCGCATCGTCAGGATCAGGGTCGGACCGTCCGCGCGCGGCACGACCGCCACGAGGACGGCGGCCCGGCGGTGCGGCGGCGGCGGGATCACGGCCGTCCCGTCCGGATCGAGGCTGTGGTCGCCCCGGGGATTGGAGGTCGGATCGTCCGGTCCGGGCGGGTCCGGCGACAGGCCGGCGGCGGCGCGGGCGAGGAAGTCGGCGAGCGGGTCGCTCACGCGGCGGCGACCGGCGCGATCGAGTGGAAGGCGCCGCCGGCCCACAGGCCGAGCCAGGGCTTCCCGTCGACCAGACGCTCCTCGGCGAGGTCCACGAGGTCGTAGGTGAGCGCCCGGGTCACGAGCGCCCACAGCCCGCGGCGGACATGGAGGTAGGGCTTCAGCGCCCCGTCCGGCGCCTCCTCGAAGCGGAGGGTGTGGTCGGCGTCGACGCTCACTAGGTCGTCGACGTTGGTCCGGAACGAGACCCGCCGGTCCGCCCCGCTCCCGTCCACCGCCATCTCGACGGCCACGAAGGCCGCGTCGTCCACGGTGATGCCCACGCTCTCCACCGGCGTGACCAGGACGGTCCGGCCGTCCGGCTCGCGCCGCAGGATGGTGGCGAAGAGCTTGACCAGCTTGTCCCGTCGGATCGGCGAGCCGTTGTGGAACCACGTCCCGTCCGCGGCGATGCGGATGTCGATGGCGCCGCAATAGGGTGGGTCCCACCGCTCCACCGGCGGCAGCCCGCGCTTCGGCAGATCCCCGAGGGCCGCGCTGAGGCGGCTCAAGGTCGGGTCGGGGGCGGGATCCTCGCTCATGCCCGTGACAGATAGCGTCGCGATGCCCGGTCAGCCATGGCCGAGAGGAGGATCGGCGCCGGTTCCGTCCCGGATCGCAGATTCGCGATCCTAGGCCGGCCCGGCGCCCTGGGTATTCACCGTCAGGGCGTAGAGCGACTGGCTCGCCGCCATGAACAGGCGGTTGCGCTTGGGGCCGCCGAAGGTCAGATTCCCGCACACTTCCGGCAGGCGGATCCGACCGATGAGCTTGCCCTGGGGCGTCCAGACGGTGACGCCGTTGTAGCCCACGGCCCGGCCGGCATTGCTCGACACCCAGAGATTGCCGTCGACGTCGGTCCGCAGGCCGTCGGGCCCGCATTTCACCCCGTCGACGACGCAGTCCGAGAAGAGGCGCTTGTTCGAGAGCGCCGCCCCGGCCCCGACGTCGAAGGCATAGATCTCGCCCTTGCCGCCGGGTCCGGTATCCCCGGGACCCTTGCCGGTGGAGCAGACGTAGAGCGTCCGGTGATCGGGCGAGAAGCACAGGCCGTTGGGGTCGGGCACCTCGTCGTCGGTCAGAACCCGGTCGACCCGGCCGGACGGGTCGATGCGGTAGACCGCGTTCGGGAGCTCGCGTCGCCGCGGGACGGTCCCGGCGGGCTGGCCGAGCCGCGGATCGAGATGGCCCTGCCGGTTGCTCGGGCCGCCGGCGACGTCGGGCAGGCCCTCGTAGAGAAGCGCCCCGTAGGGCGGATCGGAGAACCAGTAGGCGCCGTCCGGGTGCTGGATGACGTCGTTGGGCGAGTTGAGCGGCTTGCCCTCGAACGAATCGGCCAGGACCGTCGCCGAGCCGTCGAGCTCGTAGCGGACGACCCGCCCGGTGGCGTGCTCGCAGGTAAGCTGTCGCCCCTGGCGATCGAAGCTGTTGCCGTTGGAGTTGTTGCTCGGCATCCGGAAGGTGGAGACGTGCCCGTCCTCCTCCAGCCAGCGCATCTGCCGGTTGTTCGGGATGTCGCTCCAGACGAGGTAACGGCCGACCGAGTTCCAGGCCGGTCCCTCCGCCCAGAGGGCGCCGGTCCAGAGCCGGCGGATGGCGCTGTTGGGCACGATGTAGGGCTCGAACGCCGGGTCGACCGTGACGATGTCCGGATCGGTGAAGTAGGTGGTCGGGGCGGCGCCAGGCCGGAAGTCGCGCGGCGGGCTCGTCACCGTGCTGGGCGGTTCCGGTCGGGCCGCCGCGTCGCCGGCAGTGACGGCCAGGGCCCCCAGGCCCGCGAGGATCGTGCGCCGGGATCGCGGAATCGACTCGCGTTCACCCGCGATCCCGGATGCGTCGGTCCGCGACGGTCGCATGTGATCCTCCCCCGCACATCGGGCCTCTGCGCCGCGATGCGCCCGGGCAGGTTAGGACCGTCGTCCTGCGCGGGTCAATCGGGACGGCGCCTCAGGATCTTCCAGACGCCGTCCGCCGAGGCGAGGAGACGTGTGCCGTCGCGGACGTCGCCGCGCATGAACACCAGGGAGCCCGTGCGCTTGACGACCTGCGGCCGGATCTCGATCCAGTCGCCGAGTCGGCCGACATCGATGAACTTCATCTCCAGCTGGATGGTCACGCAGTTGGCGCCCCCGGCGGCGCGCATCGCGGTCTCGCCGAGGGCGCGGTCGGCGAAGCTCATCAGCATGCCGCCGTGGACCACGCCGATCAGGTTGGCGTGCTTCTGATCGGCCCGGAAGGCGTAGGCGCCGTCCGCGCCGCGGACGTGCAGCGGCCCGACATGGGCGATGAAGCCCTTGTCCTCCACCGGCGTCCAGCCTTCGGCGGAGGGGTCGTGGGCGGCGGGGTCGTGGGCATCCGTGTCGTTCGTCATCGCGTCGGGCTCGTTCGTGTCGGGGTCTCGGAGGGCGGCTGTCAGGTTTCCCGGGGCTTGGCCCGGCGGGTCGGGGCCTCGCTGAGCGGGTCCTCCGGCCAGGGATGGCGCGGGTAGCGCCCGCGCATCTCGGACCGCACCGCCGCCCAGGAACCGCGCCAGAAGCCCGGCAGGTCCCGCGTGATCTGGATCGGCCGCTGGGCCGGCGACAGCAGGTGCAGGACCAGCGGCCGGCCGCCGGCCCTGGGATGCCGGTCGAGGCCGAACAGCTCCTGGACTCGGACCGCCAGCGCCGGTTCCTCGGCCGTGTAATCCACCGGGATGCGGGAGCCGGTCGGCACCTCGACATGGGTCGGCGCCTCCGCGTCGAGCCGCGCGCGCAGGTCCCAGGGCAGCAGGGCCTGGAGGGCGTCCGCGAGGTCGCTCGCCGTGACCGACGCCAGGGCGGCGCGCCCCACTAGGGCAGGCGCCAGCCACGTCTCCGCGGTGCGAGCCAGGGCGTCGTCCGACAGGTCGGGCCAAGCCACGCCGTCGGCGGCGTGCAAGAAGGTCACCCGGGCCCGCCACTGCGCCAGGGCCTGCGTCCACGGCAGGCGGTCGATCCCGAGATCGGCGATGCCGCGCGCCAGGATCGCGGCGCTGTCCGTATCGGGCGGCACCGGCAGCGGCCGTGACCCGAGACTGACCGCGCCGAGCCGCCGGACCGCCCGCGCCCGCAGGGCGGCCGCCTGCGGATCGAAGGCGATCTCGGTGCGCGACTCGATCCGGTCGGCGAAGAGGCGCTCGATCGCCTCAGTGCCGATCGCCGCCGCGGCCAGGATCCGGGCGTTCCCGGCCGATCCGGCGAGGTCGGCGACCACCAGATGGGTCTCGCGGGCGAGCGGGCTCGCCGGGTCGAGGCGCCCGGCCCGACCGCTCGCCATCACGAACTCGCCCTCGCGGCCGCGCGCCCGGGCGACCCGGTCGGGATAGGCGAGTGCCAGGAGCGGCCCGGCGGCGGCCGGACCGGCATCCGGGCTCGCGGGGCCGGTGGCCCCGGCGTTCCGGGCCCAGTTCTCGGCGAGCCGGCGCATGTCGGCGGCGCGCCCGCCCCGGTCGCGGAGGAAGCGCTCGACCCGGTCGTCGAGGTCGACCCCGTCGCCCCCAAGGCCCCGCTCCACCAGCACGGCGGCGAGGTCGGCCGCGGCCCGCGCCTGGCCGGTACCGGCCGCGACCGTCACCATCCGGGCGAGCCGCGGCGGCAGCGGCAGCGCCCGCAGGCGCGCGCCGACCGGCGTCAGGCGGCCGTCGGCGTCGAGGGCGCCCAGCTCACTCAGCAGGGCGCGGGCCTCCGCCAGGGCCGGCGCCGGCGGCGGGTCGAGGAAGGCGAGCGCGCCCGGGTCGGTCACGCCCCAGGCGGCGCAGTCGAGGAGCAGCCCGGCGAGGTCGGACGACAGGATCTCGGGCCGCGTGAACGGCTCCAGGGCGTTGGTGCCGGCCTCGGACCAGAGCCGCCAGCACAGGCCGGGCTCGGTGCGGCCGGCGCGGCCCCGGCGCTGGTCCACCGAGGCGCGGGAGGCGCGGGCCGTGACCAGCCGGGTCAGGCCGAGGCCCGGCTCGTAGACCGGGACCCGCGCCAACCCCGAATCGACCACGATCCGGACGCCCTCGATGGTCAGGGAGGTCTCGGCGATGCTGGTCGCGAGGACGACCTTCCGGGTGCCGGCGGAGGCCGGCGCGACGGCGCGGTCCTGCTCGGCGGGCGTCAGCGCGCCGTAGAGCGGCGCGAGCTGCACGTCGGGTCCGACCTTCTCGGCCAGCAGGTCGGCGGTCCGGCGGATCTCGGCCTGCCCGGGCAGGAACACCAGGATCGAGCCCGGATCCGCCCGCAGGGCGCGCAAAGTGACCTCGGCGACCGAGTCCTCGATCCGCCGGTTCGGATCGCGCTCCGCGTAGCGGGTCTCCACCGGGAAGGCGCGCCCCTCGGAGGCCACGACCGGGGCGTCGCCCATCAGCCGCGCGACCCGGGCGCCGTCGAGGGTCGCCGACATGACGAGGATCCGCAGGTCTTCCCGCAGGCCGCCCTGCGCGTCGAGCGCCAGCGCGAGGCCGAGATCGGCGTCGAGGGAGCGCTCGTGGAACTCGTCGAACAGGACGGCTCCGACCCCGGACAGTTCCGGATCGTCCAGGATCATCCGGGTGAAGACACCCTCGGTGACGACCTCGATCCGCGTGCGGCCCGAGATCTTCGAGCCGAGGCGGACCCGCAGGCCGACCGTGCCGCCGACCGGTTCGCCCAAAGTCTGGGCCATCCGCGCGGCGGCGGCCCGGGCCGCGAGGCGGCGCGGCTCCAGCAGGACGATCTTGCGCCCGTCAAGCCAGGGCACCGCGAGCAGGTCGAGGGGCACGCGCGTCGTCTTGCCGGCGCCGGGGGGCGCCACCAGGACGGCGGCGTTCCGCGCGGCGAGCGCGCGGCGCAGATCGGGGAGCGCCGCCTCGATCGGCAGCACGGGTGCGGGACCGGCCATCGCGGCCGCTGATGGCGCGGTGCGGCGCCGAGCGCAACCGGGCCGGGCCCGGGACCGCGACGCGTCCGGCATTCCCGTGACGCCGCGCGCGATTCGACACGGGCTTGCCGCCCCGGGCCCTGGTGGCCGCGCGGCGCCGCCGCGATCGTGCGGCGCGACTGCACAGATCCAACGGGAGCGAAACGATGACCCTCCGCCGCCGCGCGCTGACTCTGGCCGCCCTCGCCCTGGCCCTGCCGCTGGCGACCCCGCTGGCGACCGTGGCGGCGCGGGCGCAGGACCGGCTGCCGACCATCCCGCCCCAGGACTACACGCCCGAGCAGAAGCAGGCGGCCGAGGCCTTCGCGCAGGCGCGCGGCAAGCCGCCCTTCGGGCCGTTCGAGCCGCTCATGTACTCGCCGGAGGTGATGACGCTCGCCCGGTCGATGGGCGACTACCTCCGCTTCAAGCCGAAGATCGGCACCACGCTCTCGGAGCTGGTGATCCTGATGACCGCCCGCCGCTGGACGCAGGACTACGAGTGGTACGTCCACGCGCCGATCGCCGAGAAGGCCGGCATCTCCGCCGACATCATCGCGGCGATCCGCGACGGCCGCCGGCCGGCGAAGATGAGCGACGACGAGACCCTCGTGTACGATTTCACCGCCGAGCTCCAGGACACGAAGCGCGTCTCCGACGCGACCTTCGCCCGCGCCGAGGCCCGGTTCGGCAAGCCCGGCGTCGTCGATCTGGCGGCGATCTCCGGCTACTACACGTTCCTGGCGATGGAGCTGAACGCGGCCCGCTACCCGATTCCCGCCGACGGCAAGCCGCTGCCGCGCATGCCCGAGTGAGCCGGCTTATCCACAGTCGTCCGGCAGCGGAAACTGCGTTGTCCACAGGGTTTGGCCGGTCACGCGCGGCCGGCCCGGCCTCCGTTGACGGAACGTTAACCCTTATGGCCTGTTCTCTTTTCGTTCCCGGACGCGACGAAGAAGAACCCGATGCTGACCCAGGTCCTGGCCCAGCGCGACGATCACGTATGCCCCGTCGAGGCGATCAGCACCGCGTATCTCGGCTTCGCGGGCGGCGATGCCGGGATCGCCCTGCGCTGCGCGATCGCCGACGCCCTGTCCGACCTGATGGAGGCCGAGCGGCGCACGCGCGAGCGCAGTCGCCTGATCTCCCGAGGCTACATCCGCACCGCCCCCGACACGGAGGCCGGACCGGCAAGCTGAACCGTGGCTGCAGGCCGGCTTCAGCATCGGTGCAGCGCGGGCGCGGCATTGTCCCTCGTGTGATCCGGGGCGCCGCAGGCGCTCCCCGCACCCACCGGAGACAGGTCATGACACGCATCGCTCTGCTCTCGGCCGCCGCGCTGATCGGCGCGGGCACCCTGGCCTCCACCGCCGCCGAGGCCCGCGGCGGCGGCGCCATCGCGGCCGGCATCATCGGCGGCCTCGCGGCCGGCGCCCTGATCGGCGCCGCGACCCAGGCCCACGCGGCGCCCGGCTACGGCTACGGATACGCGGATTACGGCTACGCCCCGGCTCCCGTGGTCGTGCGGCGGCCCCCGGTCTACCGCGTCTACGAGGAGGACGCGCCGGTCTACGCCACCCGCCGGACCGTGACCTACGAGCGGGTCCCGGTCGGCTACGGCCCCGCCCGCCACTGGGGCGGGGATTACGAGGGCGGCTACGGCTATCGCGGCTGGTGAGCCGGGGGTTGCGCCCGGGCGCCGTGACGGCGCCCGGGCGCGTGGCTTAAGACGGTGGCGGCGCCGACCGAATCGGGTTTCCGGCACCCCACCGACGGGTCATCGACGGGTCCATGCTGGTCCACGAAGGCGAGACGCGTACCCCCGAGGCCGACAGGGCGCTCGCCCTCTCCCTCGCCGGGGTGGCCGGCGCGCTGAACACCGCCGGCTTCTACGCGGTGGGCCTCTACGCCTCGAACATGACCGGGAACGTCTCGGCCATCTCGGACAGGACCGGCACGGGCGACCTGCTCCTCGCCCTGCAAGCCGGTCTGCTCGTCGTCCTGTTCGTGCTCGGCGCCGCCACCGCGACGCTGCTCATCCGTCGCCGCCGTCGCGGGCACCGACCGGGCGCCTACGCCTACGGGGTCTGCGCGGAGGCGATCCTCCTCGTCGCCGTCGGCCTGGTCGTGCTGCCGCTCCACGAGCCGGCGCGGAGCCACGCCCTGGTACTCGGCCTGAGCTTCGTCCTGGGCCTTCAGAACGCGGCCGTGACCAAGATCTCCGAATCGCGGGTGCGGACCACGCACGTGACCGGCATGATCACCGACATCGGCATCGAACTCGCGCGCTGGCTGGACCGCGGCCCATCCGGCGCGGATCCACTCAAGCCCCACGATCCGGAGCGGCTGCGGCTGTACCTGCTGACCGTCGGCGCCTTCCTGGCGGGCGGTGTGGTGGGGGTCGTGGCCTACCGCCTCGTCGGCGTGGCCCTGCTCTTCGCGGCGGCCGCGATCCTGGCCGGCCTCGCCCTCCCGGCGCTCAGGCGGTGACGTCGAGGAGCTGACCCATCATGCGGTCGGCGGAGCGCGCCACCGCGGCGTTCAGCGCGAAGGCCGACCGCGACCCGATCAGGTCCAGCGCGGCGCCCGACAGGTCCACCTGCGCGGCCGGCGGCAGTGTCGCGTCGCCGGTGGGCGCGCCGCTCGCCGCGATGGTCTCGGCCGCTCTCCCGAGCCGGTCGGTGGCCCGGGTCATGCCGGTGGCGGCGGTCTGAAGGGCGTCGATCATACCGGAATCTCCCCGCCGCCACTCTGGCAGGGACACGACAAGGGCCGGTTTCGGCGATCGCTCAAATGCAATCCATCCGGCGCGACGGCCGCCGCGTCCGCCTCACCCCTTCGGCGCGCACACGGTCACCGGAGAGGCGCCGCCGTAGGGCCGCTCCGCCTCGGCGATCTGCTTCGCGGCGGCCTCGCAGGCCTGCTTCGTGTTGAACTCGACCGATCCGATCGCGGAGCCCGAGCCGGCGAGCATGATGATGAGCACGTAGACCACGCCATTCCCCTCCGGCATCCCGGTCCGGCGTCGCGCTGCGTGCTGGTGCGGACGGCGGGACTCGAACCCGCACGGCCTCGCGGCCGCAAGATTTTAAGTCTCGTGCGTCTACCGGTTCCGCCACGTCCGCATGCACCCTCGGTAGCGGGGGCGGCGGGTCCGATCAAGCGGGGGGCGTCCAATCGTACAGCCAGGCGTAGCGGTCGCGCATGCCGTCCGGGCCGAGACGGGCCATCACGGCGTTGCGCAGGAACGCCACCACGCCGCCGGCGTGGTAGGTCCGGCCGTTGCTCCGCGCCGCTTTCTGAACCCGTCGCACCCGTGCGGTCCGCGCGCCCGAATACGCCGCGAGCGCGGCCGGAACGTCGGCGTTGTCTGCGAGGGCGCGCGTGAGGATCGCGGCGTCCTCGATCGCCAGGGCGGCCCCCTGCGCGAGATAGGGCAGCACCGGGTGGCCGGCATCGCCGATCAGCGCGAGCCGGTCGCGGGCGAGCGGGCGCGCCACGGCCCGGTCGGCGAGCGACCAGACCAGCCAGGAATCCGGCAGGCTCAGGAGATCGCGCAGCGGCGCGGCGCTGCCGCGCAGGTGCCCGCGCAGCACGGCCGGCTCCCCGAGCCGGCCCCAGCCCTCGTCGCCCACCGCCTCGGGCACCACCGCCACCACGTTGAGGAACTGGCCGTCCCGCACCGGGTAGTGCACCACGTGCCGGCCGCGGCCGAGCCACAGGCCGGTGGCGCCGCCGCGCAGGTCCTGCGGGACCGCCTCCATCGGGATGAGCGCGCGCCACGCCGCGGCCTGACCCGGGCGGAGCGGCGCCGAATCGAGATGCGCGCGCAGCCGGGACCTCAGCCCGTCCGCGCCGATCGCGAGGTCGAAGGCGACCGGTTGGGCCCCGCTCGCGCCCTCGACGGTGAGGACGGCCTCGGACGTCGTCTGGGACACGGCCGTGACGGTGCGCCCCATCATCAGGCGGATGGTCGAGCGGCTCCGGAGCGCGTCGAGCAGCAGCGTCTGCAGGTCGGCGCGGTGGATCACGTAGTAGGGCGCGCCGAAGCGGCTCTGCGCCTGCGCGCCGAGCGCCACGCCGCCGATGCGGCGGCCGCTGTCAAGGGCCCGCACCTCGACCGCCGGCGGCTCGCTCGCCGCCCGGCGCAGGGCCGCCGAGAGCCCGAGGCCTGCCAGAACCCGGCTCGCGTTGGGCGAGATCTGGATCCCGGCCCCGACCTCGCTGAAGCCGGTCCGGCGCTCGATCACCGTGACGGCGTGGCCGGCATCCGACAGCGCCAGCGCCGCCGTCAGGCCGCCGATCCCGGCCCCGACGATCCCGATCCGCAGAGATGGACTGCCAGAAGGCACGGTGGGCGGCGCCTACTCCGCCGCGACCTTGGCGTCGTCCCGCCACACGCAGGCCTGCGGCTCCGCCTCGTCGGCCTTCAGGCCGGCCCGGTAGCGGTAGAGCGTCGAGCAGTACTGGCAGATGATTTCGCTGTCGGCGCCCATGTCGAGGAACACGTGCGGGTGGTCGAACGGCGGCAGCGCGCCGATGCACATGAACTCCTTCACGCCCACGGTGATCACCGGCACGCCCGGCTCGTTGTGGAAGTGCGGTACCGCCTTGCCTGCCATCCGGCCCTCGCCTGCCCCGCGACTGACCGCGCGGCGAATCTGCCAGCGCGCTCCCGGGCGTCTCGCGGCCGCTTATGCCGCCAGCCCCGCGACCGGCGCAAGCCTCGCCCGACCTACGACCGATGCGGCTTGGACTCCCGGGCCCCGCGCCGTACATAGGGCGAAGCCCGATTGACGCCGCCGCGAAAAAAGTCCCGATCATGCAGCAGGAACAGGCCAGTGCGCAGGGTGCGCGCCGCGCCCCGGAACCGCCGATCCACGGTCCCGAGGGTTTCGAGGGCATGCGCCGGGCGGGTCGGCTCACCGCCGAGGCCCTCGACCTGCTGATGGAGGCGACGCAGCCCGGCGTCACCACCGAGGAACTCGACAAGCTCGCCTACACCTTCGCCATGGACCACGGCGCCTATCCGGCCTCGCTGCTCTACCGCGGCTATCCGAAGTCGATCTGCACCTCGATCAACCACGTGGTCTGCCACGGCATCCCCAACGACAAGCCGCTGCGCGAGGGCGACATCGTCAACCTCGACATCTGCCTGATCCTCGACGGCTGGCACGGTGATTCGAGCCGGATGGCCTATGTCGGCGAGGTGCCGCGCAAGGCCCAGCGCCTGTGCGAGATCACCTACGAGGCGCTGATGCGGGGCGTCGCCGCCGTGAAGCCCGGCGGATCGACCAACGACATCGGCCGGGCGATCCAGTCCTACGCCGAGGGCGAGCGCTGCTCGGTGGTGCGCGATTTCTGCGGCCACGGCCTCGGGCGCACCTACCACGACGCGCCCACGATCTTGCACTACGTCGAGGCCAGCTACGACGTGCCGTTCAAACCCGGCCAGTTCTTCACGATCGAGCCGATGATCAATCTGGGCCGGCCCGCCGTGAAGGTCCTGGGCGACGGCTGGACCGCCGTGACCCGCGACCGCTCGCTCTCCGCCCAGTTCGAGCACACGGTCGGTGTCACCGAGACCGGCGTCGAGATCTTCACGATCTCGCCGAAGGGGCTGCACCAGCCCGTCAACCCGGCCGCCTGACCGGCCGTGCCCGAGCGGCAGGACGACGGTGAGGCGGGGCTGTTCGCCGACAGCGCCGCCCCGTCGCCGGTCGAGAAGGAGACGCCGCACTACCACGGCCACCGCGACCGCCTGCGGGAGAAGTTCTCCGCCGCGGGGCCCGACGCGCTGCCCGATTACGAGCTGCTGGAGCTCGTCCTGTTCCGGGCGATTCCCCGGCGCGACGTGAAGCCCCTCGCCAAGGCGCTGGTCGCCCGGTTCGGCAGCTTCGCCGAGGTGGTCAGCGCCGAGCCGGCGCGGCTCATGGAAGTGGAGGGCGTGAGCGCCGGGGTCGCGTCCGACCTCAAGGTGATCGAGGCCGCGGCGCGGCGGCTGGCCCGGGGCGCGATCCGCGAGCGCGCGCTCCTGGGCTCGTGGAGCGCCCTGCACGAGTACCTGCGCGCCACCATGGCGTTCGCCCCGCGCGAGGAGTTCCGCGTCCTCTTTCTCGACAAGCGCAACCACCTCATCGCCGACGAGGTGCAAGGGCGCGGCACCGTCGACCACACGCCGGTCTACCCGCGCGAGGTCGCCCGCCGGGCGCTCGAACTGTCGGCGACGGCCATCATCCTGGCCCACAACCACCCGTCCGGCGACCCGGCCCCGTCGGCGGCCGACGTGGCGATGACCCGCGAGATCGTGGCCGTCCTGGCGCCGCTCAAGATCGTGGTCCACGACCACGTGATCCTCGGCCGAAACGGTCACGCCAGCCTGAAAGGCCTGAAGTTGATCTGATCCTCCGGCCTCCTTGAGCGTTATCGCCCGCGGATATAGCCATGATCGGGTGGCGCGCCTCTTGCCTCAAGAGCGGGAGCGTACGGGAGGAGCGAGATGGCGGTGACGGCCTTCGACGAGATGAACGGGATCGGCGCGGCCGATCCGGCGGCCGTCCGCGACGCCTACGGCCAGCTCAAGGCCTGGCTCGACTCCACGCCGCCCGAGCATTTCAACACCCGCCGCAGCCAGGCCGAGCTGCTGTTCCGCCGGATCGGCATCACCTTCGCGGTCTACGGCGACAACGAGTCGACCGAGCGGCTGATCCCGTTCGACATCATCCCCCGGGTGATCACCAAGCCGGAATGGGCCTTCCTGGAGCGCGGGCTGACGCAGCGGGTCACCGCCATCAACCTGTTCCTCAAGGACATCTACGGCGCCCAGGAATGCATCAAGGCCGGCATCATCCCGGCCGACCTCGTCTACCGCAACGCCCATTACCGCATGGAGATGCGGTCCTTCCGCGTGCCGCACGACCTCTACGTGCACATCGCCGGCATCGACATCGTCCGGACCGGCGAGAACGACTTCTTCGTGCTGGAGGACAACGCCCGCATCCCGTCGGGCGTCTCCTACATGCTGGAGAACCGGGAGGTCATGCTGCGCCTGTTTCCGGACCTGTTCTCGAAGCACCGGGTCGCGCCGGTGGAGAACTACCCGGACGCCCTGCTCGCCACCCTGCGCAGCCTCGCGCCGGGCTCGGCGACCCGGGACCCGACCGTCGTGCTGCTGACCCCCGGACGCTACAATTCCGCGTTCTACGAGCACTCGTTCCTGGCCGACAAGCTCGGCGTCGAACTGGTGGAGGCGTCCGACCTCTTCACCAAGGACGACGTCGTCTACATGCGCACCACCGAGGGGCCGCGGAAGGTCGACGTCATCTACCGCCGCCTCGACGACGACTTCCTCGACCCGCTGGTCTTCCGCCCGGACTCGGTGCTCGGCGTGCCCGGCCTGATGAACGCCTACGAGCGCGGCTCGGTCACCCTCGCCAACGCGGTCGGGACCGGCATCTCGGACGACAAGGCGGTCTACAGCTACATGCCGGAGATCGTGAAGTTCTTCACCGGCGAGGAGCCGATCCTGCACAACGTGCCGACCTATCGGTGCCGCGAGAAGGACGCGTTCGCGTACGTGATGGACAACCTGTCCGACCTGGTGGTGAAGGAGGTCAACGGCTCGGGCGGCTACGGGATGCTGGTCGGGCCGCATGCCAGCAAGCGCGAGCTCGACGACTTCGCCAAGAAGCTCAAGCACGCCCCGGACGGGTTCATCGCCCAGCCGACCCTGTCGCTCTCCACCTGCCCGACCTTCGTGGCCTCGGGCGTCGCGCCCCGCCACGTCGACCTGCGGCCCTTCGTGCTGTGCGGGGCCGACAAGATCCGCATCGTTCCGGGCGGCCTGACCCGGGTGGCGCTGAAGGAAGGCTCCCTGGTGGTCAATTCCAGCCAGGGCGGTGGCACCAAGGATACCTGGGTGCTCGACGCCTGAGCTCCGCGATATCCGGACGTTCCGAGGCGCGGACACCGTGGTCCGCACGACTTGGCTGAAGACCGATGCTCTCCAGGACTGCCGACAACCTCTTCTGGCTCTCCCGCTACGTCGAGCGCGCCGACTTCGTCGCCCGCATCCTCGACGCGGCGCACCGATTCGCGTCGCTGCCGACGAGCTACGGCGGCGGCGGGAGCAACGAGTGGGAATCGGCCCTCGCCTCCGCCGGCGACCCCGACGCGTTCAAGACCCATTACAGCGCGATCAACGCCGACACGGTCTGCGACTTCCTGGCCTTCAGCCCGCACAACCCCTCCTCGATCCGTTCCTGCATCGAGGCGGCCCGCGAGAATGCCCGCTCGGTCCGCACGGCGCTCACCACCGAGATGTGGGACGCGATCAACGGCGCGTGGCTGGAGCTGCGCAACTACGCCGGCAAGGACCTGAACCGCGACGAGTTCGGCCGCTTCCTCGACTGGGTGAAGACCGTCTCGCTGACCTTCGACGGCTCGGCGTTCCGGACGATGCTGCGCAACGACGCCTTCTGGTTCACCCGGCTCGGCACGGCGATCGAGCGGGCGGACAACACCGCCCGCATCCTCGACGTGAAGTACCAGATCCTGCTGCCGCACGACGAGACGGTGGGCGGCAGCCTCGACTACTTCCAGTGGACCACGATCCTGCGCGAAGTGTCGGCGTTCAACGCCTACCACTGGGTCTACCGGGAGAGCATCAAGCCGCTGCTGGTGGCCGACCTCCTGATGCTCAACAAGCAGATGCCGCGCTCCTTCGCGAACTGCTACGGCGTGATCGTCGAGTATCTCGACCTGATCGCCGACGCCTACGGCCGCCGGGGCCCGAGCCAGCGCCTCGCCGGAAACATGTTGGCGAAGCTGGAGGGCGAGGATATCGACCGGGTCTTCGCCACCGGGCTGCACGAGTTCGTCGAGGCGTTCATCGCCGAGAACAACAAGGTGGGCGAGGCGATCGCGAAGCAGTATCTGGTCGGCTGAACAGGACGGACAGGACGGCGCATGCGCATCCGCGTGGTTCACGAGACCATCTACACGTACGAGCAGCCCGCCCGCGGGCTCGTGCAGGTCCTGCGGCTGACGCCGCGCGACCATGATGGGCAGTACGTCCGCGGGTGGCGGATCGACACCACCGTCGACGGGCGGCTGACCGCCCGCGAGGACGGGTTCGGCAACGTCGTCCACTGGTTCACCCCGGACGAGCCGGCCGACGCCCTGACCATCCGGGTCACCGGCGAGGTCGACACCGACGACACACACGGCGTCGTGCGCGGCACGGTGGAGCGCCTGCCGGACGAGTTCTACCTGCGCGACACGGACCTGTGCGCCGCGAGCCCGGAGCTGCACGCTTTCGCGGAGCGCGTCGCCGCCGAGGACGACGGTGCGACCTTGGCCCGACTCCACCGGCTGATGGGGGCGGTCCACGGTGCTGTGGCCCACGAGCCCGGTCCCGCGAGCGGCGCGGTGCCGGCCGGCAAGGCGTTCGCGGCGGGCCGCGGGATCTGCCAGGATCTCGCCCACGTGCTCATCGCCGCCGCCCGCCACATCGGCATCCCGGCGCGCTACGTCGCCGGCTACCGGGCCCGGGAGGACGGGCAGGCGGATGTCGAGGCGCCCCACGGCTGGGTCGAGGCCCTGGTGCCGGATCTCGGCTGGGTGGCGTTCGACCCGTGCTACGATGTCAGCCCGACGGACAACTACATCCGCGTCGCCACCGGCCTGGACTATCTCGGGGCGGCGCCGATCCGCGGCAGCCGGACCGGCGGTGGCACCGAGACACTGGACGTGAAGCTCCGGGTCGAGCAAGGCAGGGCCGCCGCTCAATCCTGACCGTCCCGACCCCGGTCCGCCGACCGCACGAGAGCCCGAAAACGATGACCTACTGCGTCGGTGTCCTGGTGGAGGAAGGGCTGGTCATGGTCGCCGATACCCGCACCAATGCGGGGCTCGACGACATCTCGACCTACCGCAAGCTCCACCATTTCAACGTGCCGGGCGAGCGGGTGATGATGCTCGCCTCCGCGGGCAACCTCTCGATCACCCAGTCGGTGCTCAGCCTGCTCCAGGAGGGCGTGCCCGGCGAGGAGGAGGGTGAGCCGCCGCAGAAGCTCGTCGAGGCGCCGACGATGTTCCAGGCGGCGCAGCTGATCGGCCGGGCCATCCGGCGGGTGCGCGCCATCGAGAAGGACGGGTTCGAGGCGGCCAATATCCGGTTCTCGATCTCGCTGCTGTTCGGCGGCCAGATCGGCACCGGCGAGATGCGGCTGTACCTGATCTACTCCGCCGGCAATTTCATCGAGTGCAGCACC
The DNA here is from genome assembly GCF_000383455.1 of Methylobacterium sp. 285MFTsu5.1. NCBI lineage: Bacteria > Pseudomonadati > Pseudomonadota > Alphaproteobacteria > Hyphomicrobiales > Methylobacteriaceae > Methylobacterium > Methylobacterium sp. 285MFTsu5.1. Next base: position 168,045 of record NZ_KB911278.1, read on the forward strand.
GACGCGCCGTTCCTCCAGATCGGTGAGCACAAGTACGGCAAGCCGATCCTCGACCGCGCCGTGAAGTACACGACCGACCTCTACGACGCCCTCAAGGTGAGCCTGGTCTCGATGGATTCGACCATGCGCTCCAATCTGGGCGTCGGCCTGCCGATCGACATCGCGGTCGCTCGCCGGAACGCGCTGACGCTCGAGGTGAACCACCGGATCGAGGCCGGCGAGGGCTACTTCCACGATCTGCGCGAGCGCTGGTCGGCTGCGCTGCGCGCGGCGCACCGGGCGATCCCGCGCCCGCCCTACGGACCGTCCAACGCCTAGGGCAACTACAGCATCGGCCGTCTTGCTCCGCTGCGCTCGCCGGGACGGGGGCAGATTTCTACGTGGCTGTCCGAGCCGCTGAAGACTCCGCTGCGCCCCAGGCCTTCAGGAGCGCCCGGGTCGCGTCGGCCGGATTCAGGGCGCGCATCGGGCCACCCATGACGGCGAAGCCCGCAGCCCCCGCCGCGCGACAGGCCCCGATCATCTCGGGCCCGACACCGCCCAGGGCCACGATCGGCAGGCCCGCCGCCCGCGCGGCGGCGATCCCCTCGGACCCGAGCGCCGGCCCGTAGCCGGGCTTGCTCGCGGTCGTGTAGATCGGGCTGAGGGTCACGTAATCGGCGCCGGCCTGCGCGGCAGCCGCAGCCTCGCGCGGCGCGTGGGCCGAGACGCCGATCAGCGCGAGCGGACCGAGTGCCGCCCGCGCCGCCGCGATCGCCTCCGGTCCCGAGCCGCCGCCGAGATGCACGCCGTCGGCACCGAGGGCGCGCGCGAGCGCGACATCGCCTCCGACCGTCAGGACGCCGTTCGCGGCCCGCACGCGCTCGGCCACGCGCGCACCGAGGCGCAGGCGGGCATCCGCCTCTAGGTCCCGGTCGCGGAACCAGATCCAGCGCCCGCCGCCGTCGAGGACCGCCTGCACGGTCTCGGCGAGGGGCCGCGGATGCCCGTGCCGGTCCGTCACCGCGAGCAGCGGCGACGGCAACGCCCTCACGAGCCGACGAGGCCGAGCTGCGGGCTCGACGGCTCGGCCCGGCCGCGGCGGGGGATCCGCCCGGCGCGGTGGGCGTCGCGCCCGGCCTCCACGGCCCGGCCCATGGCGCGAGCCATCCGCACCGGATCGTCGGCCTTGGCCACGGCGGTGTTGATCAGGCAGGCGGAGGCGCCGAGCTCCATGGCGATCACCGCGTCCGATGCGGTGCCGATGCCGGCATCGACCACCACCGGCACTGTCGCCCGGCGGCAGATCAGCTCCAGGTTGGCCGGATTGGCGACACCCATCCCGGAGCCGATCAGCGAGCCCATGGGCATCACCGCGGCGCAGCCGAGATCCTCCAGGCGCTGGCACACGATCGGGTCGTCGTTGCAGTAGGGCAGCACGACGAAGCCGTCGTCCACGAGATGGCGGCAGGCCTCGATCAGCTCCATCACGTCCGGGTAGAGCGTCTCGCGGTCGCCGATCACCTCGACCTTGATCCAGTTGGTGTCGAGCGCCTCGCGGGCGAGCTCGGCGGTCATGATCGCGTCCCGGGCCGTCTCGCAGCCGGCGGTGTTCGGCAGGAAGCGCTTGCCCTTCAGGATCTTGACCGTGTCCGAGCCGTGGCCCTGCAGCGAGACCCGGCGGATCGAGGCGGTGACCACGTCGGCGCCGCTCGCCGCGACGGCGTCGCGCATGATCGCCTGCGTCGGGTAGCCGGCGGTGCCGATGAACAGCCGGGACGACAGCCTCACCCCGGCGATGGTCAGGCTGTCATCCCCGCCCTCGGGGCGCGGCGGCAAGTGACTCTGGTCCATGCTCAACCTCCCTGCATGGCGCGGACGATCTCGACCCGGTCGCCCTCCGCGACCGGTGTCTCGCCCCAGTCCCGGCGGCGCAGAACGCGGCCGTTCAGCGCGATGGCGACACCCTGCGGACTCTCGATGCCGCTCTCCTCCGCCTCCAGGCGGAACAGGGCGTCCACCGTCTCGACCGCGCACTCGCGCGGCTCACCGTTGACGAGGAGTTTCATGCCGAGGCCCTCAGCGCTTCCGGCTGGCCGAAGCGCGCGCGGGTGAAGGGACGCGCCACCTCCGGCAGCGCGCCGCGCAGCACCAGCGCGGCGATCGCGTCGGCGGTCACCGGGGCGAGCAGGTAGCCGTTGCGGTGATGCCCGGTGGCGGCGACGAGGCCCGGCGCGATCGCGTCGAGGATCGGTGCGTCGTCGTCCGAGGTCGGGCGGTACCCGCTCCAGACCGCCTCCACCTCCATCTCCTCGATGCCGGGCAGCACCCGGCGGGCACCCTCCAGCAGGGCGTAGAGTCCGCCCGCGGTGACGCCGGGCCGGAAGCCGCAATCCTCGACGGTCGCGCCGACGATGAGCTGGCCGTCGCTCTTCGGCGCCATGTGGACCTGCTCGGTCCAGACCATCCGCGCCAGGGTACCGGTCCGGGCGGTGGTGCGCAGGGCCAGGGACTGGCCCTTCAGCGGGCGGACCGGCAGGGCGAGCGCGTCGGGCAGCAGACCGCCCTCCCCGCTCCAGGCGCCGGAGGCGAGGATGACGGTCTCCGCCGGGACGACGCGGTCGCCGGCGCGGATCCCGGTCACGCGGCCACCCGACCAGTCCAGGGCGGTGACGGGATTCCGCTCCGCCAGAATTACGCCGGCGCGGCGGCAGGCCTCGGTGAGGGCGTCCATGACCAGACGGGGGTCGACCTGATGGTCGAGCGGGCAGTGGATCCCGGCGGTGACGGAGGGGCGCAGGCCCGGCTCCAGGCGCCGCACCTCGCTGCCCGGCAGCCACGTGGCCTCGAGCCCCGAGCGGCGCTGAAGGTCGAAGCGGAAGCGCAGGCGCTCGACCTCGTCGCGGCCGACCGCCAGCACCAGGGTGCCGTCGGCGCGGTAGTCGATCGCCCGGCCGGACTCGGCCTCCAGGGCGTCGCGGAACGCGGGCCAGAGCCGCAGCGAGTCCAGGGCGAGCGGCAGCAGCGGATCGGAGCCCGGCTCGTGCTCGGCGGCGGGGGCCAGCATGCCGGTGGCCGCGAGGCTCGCGCCCGCCCCGATCGTGTCCCGCTCCAGCACCGTCACGGCGCGGCCGGCCCGGGCGAGGCGCCACGCGATCGACAGCCCGATCAGCCCGCCGCCGACCACGGCGACGTCCGTCCGCGCCGGAAGGGTCGCCGGCGCGACGTTGCCGTCCGGGTTGCGGCGGCGGCCGATCGGTGAGGCGGGTCGGTCGAGGGGCACAATCATCTCCGCGGATTGCCGTCGCGGAGATCGGGCCGTGCGCTTCGGTGAGAAGCTGTGGCCTGCCTTTCAGGCGGCCGCGGTCCAATCCCTACGCCGGTATGAGCCGGATCAGGTTCGAAGGATTTCCGCGCCGCAGGTCCTGACGGACGTGCCAGCGGTTTCTCAGCCCCTTGCCGGGGATCTCCCTGGAACAGACGCAGATGTGGCTCCCCGGCCCCTGCCGGTCAACCCCGCGCCGCGAGCATCCAGTCGTTCCCGCGACAATCCGCGGATCCCGGTGACGATCTGGACACCAAGCGGAGCGGAATCGGCGCGCGCGCCGCGGCGGCGACCGCGATCGCGCACCATCCCTTCACTGGTCTGGCATCTCATCACCGGGATTCCGGAACGTCTCCGGTCGCCGGCACTCCACGTCACGGGCGGACTCGCGTGCGCGCAATCCTATTGATCTGCCTGCTCGGCTTCCTCGGTGTCACGGCCGCCTTGAAGCTGCGCGACGGCATGAGGCCGGCGCCGGTGGCCCTCGCCGTCACGCCGCCGGAGCCCGTTCCCGCAGTCGACGCCGCCGGCGTGGCCCTCCAGGCCGGGCGCAACGGCCACTTCTTCGTCAATGCGCTGTTGGACGGCCGCTCGCTGCCGATGATGGTCGATACGGGAGCGAGCGCCTGCGCGTTCTCCGAGGAGGATGCCGCGCGGATCGGGATCCGGGTCACTCCGGCCGATTTCACCCGCGTCTGGAACACCGCGAACGGCACGGTCCGCGTGGCGCCGATCCGGATCGCCATCGTGCAGATCGGATCGATCACGGTCCGGGACGTCGATGCGGTCGTGATCCCGCGCGGGCTCCTGTCGACGAGCCTGCTGGGCATGTCGTTCCTCAGGCGTCTGCGCGATTTCGGCATCTCCGGCAGCACGATGACGCTCAGGGGCTGAGGCGGCCGGAGATCGACGCTGATCTGTCTGGCCGAGGCGCGCCTGTGGGGATCCCCCGGGCCTGCACCACGGGATCGGCTGCGGGCCCAACGCCCGCGCCGATGACCTACGGCGTTCGGGCCTCGTGCCAGCCCGATGGCGGGTGTCTCCTGATCCGCTCGATCAGTCTATCGGTCGCGGGTATTTGCAGTCATAAGACCGTGAGCCGGAGAATTTATATATAACTGGCTTATTATATGTAGTTTCAGATATTTAATCCAAATTTTTCCGAAGGATATGTTTGTTTTGTCAGCGCATTCCGGCAATGCTAGGAGCGTTCATGACTGCGCATCCGACACGTGAGCGCGCGATGGGACGGCTTCGGTATGAAGAATCGCGGATCGACGATCTGTTTGTCCATGATCGTGAAGGACGAGGCCCACGTTATCCGGCGTTGCCTCGATTCTGTTCGTCCGATCATCGATCATTGGATCGTCGTCGATACCGGCTCGACGGATGGAACCCAGGATGTCGTCCGTGCCGCGCTCGCGGACATACCGGGTGCTCTGGTCGAGCGCCCCTGGGTCGATTTCGCCTTCAACCGGAACGAGGCCTTGAAACTCGCGCGGCGTCACGCGCAGTACGCATTGATCATCGACGCCGACGATGAGCTGATCGTCCCGGCGGAATTCACGATGCCGAAGCTGCGTGCGCCCGGCTATCGGTTCGAGATCATCGACGCGCACACGCGGTACTGGCGCAACCAGCTGGTCAGCACCCGGGAGAACTGGCGTTACCGGGGCGTGCTGCACGAATTCCTCAGCTGCCCCGGCGTGACAGAGACACCGATCCTCCCCCTCGCGATGCGTCGGGGCGACGACGGTGCCCGCCACCGCGACGCGACGGCGGACGCGCGGGATATCGCCGTCCTCGAGAAGGCACTGGCGGTCGAGACGGACCCCTTCATGATCGCCCGGTACACGATGTACCTCGGCACCACCTACGACGCCGCCGGCGAGTACCGGAAAGCGTTCGCCTGTTTCCTGAAGCGGGCCGATCTCGGCGGATGGGACGAGGAGGTCTATTTCAACCTGCTGATGGCCGCGGTGAACGCGGAGCGCCTCGACGAGCCGGAGGACAGGGTGCTGCAGCTCTACGAGCGCGCCACCGCAATCCGTCCGGGGCGGGCGGAGGCGCGCCACGGGGCCAGCCGATTCTGCAGGCTGAGGAAGCGGTTCGCGGAAGGCTATCGTTACGCCGAGGCGGGCTTGGCTCTCGAGCTTCCGAGCGAGGGCATCTCCCTGAACCCGTGGGTCTACGAGTACGGCTTGCTCGACGAGTTCGCCCTCAACGCGTACCACAGCGGCCAGTTCAGCGCCTGCGGACATGCCTGCCTGAAGATCCTCGAGCGGGCGCATGTCCCGCGGGAGGTCGCCATACGCGCCGGCGCCCTGGCCCGGGACGTGATGGCGCAGATGATCGATCCGGTCTGGGGTTGCCGGCACACACCCTACGCTCTGCCGTTCGTGCCGACGTGGTGACACGCACCGCGCGCGGATCGCCCGCGAGCCTCAGATCGCGGCGGATCTCCGCGAGCGCCGCGTGACGTCGGGTCCGATCGGAGGGCCGCTCAGCTGGACTTGCGCGGCCGCAGGAATTTCGGCCGGAACACCGCCATGGGCTCGTCGAAGCCGTTGAGCCGGTGCTCTCCCATTGGGATCGGGTCTCCCCAGAGGAAGTCCACGAAGGGCTTCGACATCAGCAGCGGCTCGCCGAGGGCGCGGTTCAGCTGCGCGATGCGGCTCGCGAGGTTCACGTCGCGGCCGATCACCGTGAAGTCGAGGCGTGAGCCGGATCCGACATTGCCGTAGGCGGCCTCGCCGTGGTGGAGCGCGATGCCGGCGGCCACCGGCACCGGGAACTGGTGCAGGGCGTTCGCCTCGTCGAGGGCCGCCAGGGCGTGCTGGGCCGCCGTGAGCGCGCCCTTGGCCGCGCCGCCCAGATCGTCGCCGGTTTCCCGGAAGATCGCCAGCAGGCCGTCGCCGAGATACTTCAGGACCTCGCCGCCCTCACGCTCGATCGGCGGCACGAGGCAGTCGAAGAACACGTTGAGCAGGCCCACCGCCTCCTCCGGCGTCATGTCGGCGGTGGTGCGGGTGTAGTCGCGCATGTCGGCGAACAGGATCGCCGAGCGGATCCGGGTCACCTGCCCGCGGCGGATGTCGCCGGCCAGGATCGCCCGGTGCGGCTCGTCGCCGACATAGAGCCGGAGCACGTGGTCGAGCTGCTTGTTGAGGACGCGCATCTCCATCACGGCCGCCAGCGCCGGCATGACGAAGCGGAGGATCGCGATGTCGTCGTCCCGGAACCCCTCGGGGGCCCGCGTGGCGAAGGTGATGCCGTTCTGCGTGCCGTTCGTGAAGAACAGGGGCGCCACGACGTAGTGGGTGTAGCCGCCAGCCTTCAGGTCGGGAACGATCGCGTAGGCGTCGTCCGGAGTCTTCGACAGGTCGAGGATGAGCCACTCCCCGGTCTCGTGGACCGTGTGGAACGGGCTGTTGAGGTACGCGTCCGTCGAGCGGGCCCCGTGGGGGAACAGCCGCACGGTGGTGCCGCCGTCCCGCGTCCAGATTCGGCCGACGCCGGCATACTCCGAGTGCAGGGTGTCGATCGCCGTGGAGGCCCGGTCCACCGGCACGCCGATCGCGATCAGGCGCTCGGCGAGCCCGGCCAGCATCTCCTCGGCGTTGGGCATCCGCGCGCCCTCGCCGAGAAGCCAGTCGCGGATGCCCACGGAGGGCTGGAGCGCGCCGAAGGGCACGTCGTCGGCCTCCGAGCCGTCCGCGAAGGCCGTCGGGGATCCGGGCGTTGGCGGGCGGCGTTCGAGCATGGCGCCAGACTGGATGCCGCGCGGCACCGTGGCAACGCGGGCGACGGGGAAGCGCCGCGCGGTTCGCGGCGCGGGCTCAGTTGTCCAGGAAGCTCCTGAGCTTCCGGCTGCGCGAGGGATGCTTCAGCTTCCGCAGCGCCTTCGCCTCGATCTGGCGGATGCGCTCGCGGGTCACCGAGAACTGCTGGCCGACTTCCTCCAGGGTGTGGTCGGTGTTCATGCCGATGCCGAAGCGCATGCGCAGCACGCGCTCCTCGCGGGGCGTGAGCGAGGCGAGCACGCGCGTCGTGGTCTCGCGCAGGTTCGACTGGATCGCCGCGTCGATCGGCAGGACGACGTTCTTGTCCTCGATGAAGTCGCCGAGGTGGCTGTCCTCCTCGTCGCCGATAGGCGTCTCGAGGGAGATCGGCTCCTTGGCGATCTTCAGGACCTTGCGGACCTTCTCCAGCGGCATGGCCAGCTTCTCGGCCAACTCCTCCGGGGTCGGCTCGCGGCCGATCTCGTGCAGCATCTGGCGCGACGTGCGGACGATCTTGTTGATCGTCTCGATCATGTGCACCGGGATGCGGATGGTCCGGGCCTGGTCGGCGATCGAGCGGGTGATCGCCTGACGGATCCACCACGTCGCGTAGGTCGAGAACTTGTAGCCGCGGCGGTACTCGAACTTGTCGACCGCCTTCATCAGGCCGATGTTGCCCTCCTGGATCAGATCCAGGAACTGCAGGCCGCGGTTCGTGTACTTCTTGGCGATCGAGATCACGAGGCGCAGGTTCGCCTCGATCATCTCCTTCTTGGCCTGCCGGGCCTCGCGCTCGCCCTTCTGGACCATGTTGACGATGCGGCGGTACTCGCCGATCTCCAGGCCCGTCTCCGAGGCGAGGTCGAGGATCTGCGCGCGCAGCTCCGCCACCTGCCTCGAGCCGCGCTCGACCAGGTTCTTCCAGCCCTTGCCGCCGAGCGTACCGACGCGCTCCATCCAGTTCGGATCGAGCTCGTAGCCCTGGTAGTGGCGCAGGAACTCGTCGCGGGCCACGCCGTGGCTCTCGGCGAAGCGCATCAGCCGGCCCTCGTGGCCGATCAGCTGCTTGTTGATCGAGTAGAGCTGGCCGACCAGCGCCTCGATGCGGTTGTTGTTCAGAGACAGGGACTTCACGTCGGCGACGACGATGTCCTTCAGCTCGATCTGCTTCTGGTTCTGGGCCGGGGTGTTCTGCTCGCCGGCGGCCTTGCGCTCGGTGCCCTCGATCTGGAACTTGCGCAGCTTGCGGTAGTTCGCGGCGATCGCGTCGAAGGTCTCGAGGACCCGCGGCTTGATCTCCGCCTCCATAGCGGCGAGCGAGACGTTGTTCTCGAGGTCGTCCTCGTCGTCGCCACCCTCCGGCGGCGCGGGCGGCTCCGCGTCGTCCCCGCCGTCCTCGCCCTCGGCGATCTGCGGCGCGTTCTTGCCGTCCGGGCCCGCGTAGGTCGCCTCGAGGTCGATGATGTCGCGCAGGAGGACCTTGCCCTCCACGAGCTCGTCCCGCCAGATGATGATCGCCTGGAAGGTCAGCGGGCTCTCGCAGAGGCCCGCGATCATCGCCTCGCGGCCGGCCTCGATGCGCTTGGCGATGGCGATCTCGCCCTCGCGGGACAGGAGCTCCACCGAGCCCATCTCGCGCAGGTACATGCGCACCGGATCGTCGGTGCGGTCGGTCGGCTCCTTGGTGGTCGTGGCGACCGCGACGGCGCGCGCCGGCGCGACCTCGGCGACCTCGCCGCCCTCGGCCTCCTCCTCCTCGCCGTCCGCGGCCTTCTCGCCCGCGGCCTCGTCGGTCTCCTCGGCCTCGACGACGTTGATGCCCATCTCGGAGAGCTGCGAGAGCACGTCCTCGAGCTGGTCCGGATCGGACTGCCCCTCGGGCAGGACCTCGTTGACCTCTTCGTAGGTCACGTAGCCGCGCTTCTTGGCGAGCTTGACCATCCGCTTGACCGAAGCATCCGTCAGGTCGAGGAGCGGCCCGTCGGTCTGCTGCTCGGGGGCAGCGTCCGTCTCGTCCCGTTCCGTTGCCTTCGTCGCCATGATCAGCCTATTGTTTCGCACGCGGCGCGTAGCGGAGGCCCCGATGAGGCCGGTCCACGCCGTCGGCGCCGCTGTATGAGATCGGCGCCGGATCGCTCCGGTCGCCGTGAGTCGTCGGTTTCCGTATGCAAGCCCGAGGCTTGACCGATTGTTAACTATGGCGGGACACGTCACCCCGCCACCGCCATGACACAGGCATCACACGGCCGTCGAGTCGCTCGACACCGGTGCATCGGCCTCCGCCTCGGCGGCGATGACGGTTTCCAGCCTCGCCTTCACTTCGCAGAGCCATGCCCACCCGGCATCGGTCGGATCGTCCTCAAACGCCTGCCGTGCTTCGCGAAGTTCGCTATGTAGCGCTCCTGCCTGCCGGTGCAAGATCATCGCCTGTCGGAGCGCGTCTGCGCGGTGGGCAGGATCGGCGTGCGGGGCCAGGGTCGTGCGGTCCCGCGAGCGGGCCAGGGCGAGGATTCGGTCGGCCGCCCCTGTGAGTCCGGCGCGATTGATGCGGTTCTGCAACACCTCGGGCGCCGTGTCCTCGTCCTCGGCCGCGCAGGCCAGCAGGACCGACAGCAGCGCCCGGGCGTCGGGATCGGCGAAGTCGAGCTCGGCCGCCTCCTCGCCGAACTCCGCCATCATCTCGGGATGGGCCAGCAGGGTGCCGACGATCACCGCCTCGCGCACCGGGGCGGCGCCCGTGAAGCCCGCCGAGGCCGTCACCGAGGGACTCGGGCTCCCGGTGATGCGCGGCGAGACGGGCTCGCCGGGCCGGGCGAAGCGCTGGCGTCCGCGCGGGGCCGCGCCGGTGGCGCGGTTGGCGCGGGGCGACAGGCCGCGCAGGCGCTCCTCGACATCGTCGCGATAGTAGCGCCGCACGGTCTCGTCGCGGATCGTCGCGACGGTGGTGCGCAGGGTCTGGGTCAGGCCGGCGCGGCGCTCCGGCGTGTCGACCGGTCCCGCCTCGAGGGCGCGCCGCCACAGCAGCTCCGAGAGGGGAAGCGCGGCCGCGAGCACCTGGTCGATGGCCGTCGGGCCGCCCGAGCGCAGCAGGTCGTCCGGATCCTGGCCGCCCGGCAGCAGCGCGATCCGCAGCGAGCGGCCGGGCTCGAGGAGCGGCAGCGCGATGTCGAGGGCCCGGAAGGCCGCCCGCTGGCCGGCCTTGTCACCGTCGAAGCACAGGATCGGCTCGTCGGCGTGGCGCCAGAGCAGCCCGAGCTGGTCCTCGGTGAGAGCGGTGCCCAGCGGCGCCACCGTCTCGGGATGGCCCGCGAGCGTCATGGCGATGACGTCGACGTAGCCCTCCACCGCGATGATCGAGCCGCGATCATGCGCGGCCTTGCGGGCGCCGTGCAGGTTGTAGAGCGTCCGGCCCTTGTGGAAGAGCGGCGTCTCCGGCGAGTTGAGGTACTTGGCGCGCACCTCCTTGGCGAGCGCCCGGCCGCCGAAGGCCACGACCCGGCCGCGGGTGTCGGTGATCGGGAACATCACCCGGTCGCGGAAATAGTCGTAGGGGACGGAGACCCCCTCCCCCGCCGCGAGCAGGCCGAGTTCGACCATCAGCGCCTTCTCGACCCCCTGCCCGGCGAGGTGGTCGCGCAGGGCGTAGCGCTCGCCCGGCGCGTAGCCGAGGCGGAAGGCCCGCTGCGTCTCGTCCCGCAACCCGCGCCGCTCGAGATAGGCGCGGGCCTCGCTGCCCTGGCCCGACCGCAGGCGCTCCTCGAACCAGCGCGCGGCCATCTCCATGACCTCGATCGCCCCGGCCCGCTTCTGCTCGCTGGCCCGGTTGTCCTCGGTGGGCGCCGGCAGGCTGACGCCGGCCTCGCCCGCCAGCCGCTCGACCGCCTCGGGGAAGCTGAGGCCCTCCGTCTCCATCAGGAAGGTGAAGATGTCGCCGTGCTTGGAGGACGAGAAGCAGTGGTAGAACTGCTTCTGGTCGTTCACGTAGAAGGACGGCGTCTTCTCGGCGTTGAACGGCGACAGGCCGCGCCACTCGCGTCCGGCCTTCTTCAACTGCACGCGGCGGCCGACCACCGACGAGGCCGGCAGCCGGGAACGGATTTCTTCCAGGATGTGGGGCGGATAGCGCACGGGGCCTGGGACGGGTTGCGTGAACCCGCTCCTATAGCGCGAGAGGCGTGACCGAGTCCCTCACACGCCCGGAATCCGGTGGAGGATTGCGGGGAGAGGTTCAGCCCTTCGCCGCCAGCGCGGCCTTCACCAGGCCGCTCGCCTTGCCGAAATCCATGCGGCCCGCGAAGGTGCCCTTCAGGGCGGCGATCACCTTGCCCATGTCCTTCGGGCCGGCCGCGCCGGTCTCGAGGATCGCCGCCTCGACCGCGGCCTTCGTCTCGGTCTCGTCCATCTGCTTCGGCAGGAACGTCTCGACGATGGCGATCTCGGCGCGCTCGTTGGCGGCGAGTTCCGGCCGGCCGCCCTGCTCGTAGACCGCGGCCGATTCGGTGCGCTGTTTGATCATCTTCTGGAGCAGCGACAGGATCTCCTCGTCGGAGATCGGCTCCTTGCCGTTGCCGCGGGCCTCGATGTCCCGGTCTTTCAGGGCGGCCTGAATCATCCGGACGGTCGCCAGCCGCTCTTTGTCGCCGGCCTTCATGGCCTCCTTCATCTCGGTGGTGAAGCGCGCGCGCAGCATCTCGATGAACCTTCCAACGGTCGAAGCGGGGGGCTGGCCTGCGATTTGCGGGAGTTGAGCCCTGCCGGCAGCGGAGCCACATTGACCCCATCGCGGGCCGCTCGCTAAGAGCGCCGCACACGATCATGCCGCAAGCCGAGAGCGCCGCAACCCGGCGCCCGCCTTCGGCCGGACATAAGCGAGACTCAGCCCATGCTGCAAGACGCCGCCGCGCATGCCCCCGAGCCTCAGGCTCCCGAGCCCTGGGCCGAGCCCGTCGCGACGGCTCTGCTGGTGCTGGCCGACGGCACCATCCTGGAGGGATTCGGCATCGGCCAGACCGGCGTGGCCGACGGCGAGGTCTGCTTCAACACCGCGATGACCGGCTACCAGGAGATCCTGACGGACCCGTCCTATGCCGGCCAGATCGTCACCTTCACCTTCCCGCATATCGGCAATGTCGGTACTAACGACGAGGATCTGGAGAGCCTGGAGGCGGCACCGGCCTCGGGCGTCCGCGGCACCGTCATCGCTTCGGCGGTGACGAACCCGTCGAACTGGCGGTCCTCGTCGCATCTCGACGGGTGGCTCAAGGCGCGCGGCATCGTCGGCATCACGGGCGTCGACACCCGGGCGCTCACGGCCCGCATCCGCGACCAGGGCATGCCCAACGCCGTGATCGCCAACGATCCCCAGGGCAATTTCGACCGCGAGGCCCTCAAGGCCCGCGCGGCGGCCCTCGCGCCGATGGAGGGGCTGGACCTCGTTCCGCCGGTGACGAGCCGCGCGCCGTCGGAATGGTCCGAGACCGTCTGGGCGCTGGGCAACGGCTACGGCACGCGCGCACCCGGCGAGGGCCTCAGGGTCGTGGCCATCGATTACGGCGTGAAGCGCAACATCCTGCGCCTCCTCGCCCAGGCCGGCTGCGACGTCACCGTCGTGCCGGCCACCACGACGGCCGAGGAGATCCTGGCGCTGAAGCCGGACGGCGTGTTCCTGTCGAACGGCCCCGGCGACCCGGCCGCCACCGGCGCCTACGCGGTCCCGGTGATTCGCAAGCTCCTGGACGAGAAGGTGCCGACCTTCGGCATCTGCCTCGGCCACCAATTGATGGGTCTCGCCCTCGGCGGCCGGACCGTGAAGATGGGCCAGGGCCACCACGGCGCGAACCACCCGGTGAAGGATAAGACCACCGGCAAGGTCGAGATCGTGTCGATGAACCACGGCTTCGCGGTGGACCCGGACAGCCTGCCGGAGACGGCCGTGGAGACCCACGTGTCGCTGTTCGACGGCTCGAATTGCGGCCTGACCCTCACCGACCGCCCGGCCTTCTCGGTGCAGCACCACCCGGAGGCCTCCCCCGGCCCGCGCGACAGCCACTACCTCTTCGAGCGCTTCGTGACGCTGATGCGCTCGGGCGAACCCGAGCGCGCCTGACGCGTCGTCCTCGCGAGCGCCGCGGAGCCGCGGCGCGGCCTTTCAGTCCTGCGTCCCGACCCCAATCGGGCCGCGGCGGGGCCATAAAATCCGCCAGATCGGACGGCTTAAGGGAGCCCACGACGGCCCCTGAACGGCGGCGCATCCGCGCCCGGCGACGGCGGTCCGTCGCAGGGGATTGCCGGATGACCATCGACGAGGCGCGCGACGATTTCTCCCGCCTGCACCGCAGCTTCACCTTCCATCTCGGCGTCGCCGCGGGCCTGTCCTGGCTGACCGCCCTCTACGCCGCCGTCTACGCCCCCTGGGTGCGCAACATCCGGGCGCTGATCGATCCGACCGGCGGATTCGACCGCGTCGAGAGCACGGTGTCCTACCTCTTCGCCATGCCGGCGGTCCTCGCCCTCGCCTGGGTCTCGGTCTATTTCGGCCGCGAGGCCCTGCGCCGCGCGCAGACGCTCTCGAACGTCGCCGTGGAGTTCGCGGCCGCCGCATTGGTGGCCTTCGGGGTGTTCTACCTCTCGATCGACCGGGCGGTCGCCGCGCTCCACGCCGGCTTCTGAGACGGATCGGGGCGGCCAGCGCCGCCCCGGCGCCTACTGAACTTTCTCGAACAGCGGCTCGAACCGCTTGGCGGCCAGCTTGTTCTGCGGCACCGCCCGGGCCGCCTCCAGGTTCTCGGGCCTGTCGCCGACCTGGACGAGGCCGACCATCCCCATGATGTAGTGCGGCGAGCACTTGATGCCGTAGAGGCCGGGCTTGTCGAAGGTCACGGCCTCCTCCTTGCCGACCACCGTCTTGAACGGCGCCGCGCCCTCGGGCGCCATCCCCTTGATCAGCTCGGCATTGTGACCCTTGTCGGCCGGCACGAACCGCACCGTGTCGCCGGGCTGGATTTTCACGAAGGCCGGGTCGAAGACCATCATCCCGCCCGGACCGCTGTTCAAAGTCTTGATGGCGACCTCCGAAGCGTTCGCGCCCGTCATCGAGCCGATCAGAAGTATCGCGAAGAGTGTCGCTAGCCTGAGCATTTTCGGTCTCGAACGATGATGATGTCGATCGGCGCGCTGGCCGATCCATCGGAGCTTAAGGTCCGGCGTCAATCTCCTGCAAGAAATCGATGAATTCTTTTGAGAATTTATAAATCCTCCAAATCGAAGGATCGATGCCGCATCCATGCGCCGGGCGCGCGGCCAGACTGCGCGGTTGTCCCGGCCTTCCAATGCGCCCGTCGCCCGTGTAAACGCGGGGCTCAACGACATTCCCGCCACGCGCGTCCGGGAGCAGGGCTCACTCGAGCCGTGCCCGATCGGGCGCGCTTGGCCTGAGAAGGCCCACGATGCCCAAACGCACCGACATCTCCTCGATCCTGATCATCGGTGCGGGTCCGATCATCATCGGACAGGCCTGCGAGTTCGATTATTCCGGCACCCAGGCCTGCAAGGCGCTCCGCGAGGAGGGCTACCGCATCGTCCTGGTGAACTCGAACCCCGCGACCATCATGACCGACCCGGACATGGCGGACGCGACCTACGTCGAGCCGATCACCCCGGAGATCGTCGCCAAGATCATCGAGAAGGAGCGCCCCGACGCGATCCTGCCCACGATGGGCGGCCAGACGGCGCTCAACTGCGCCCTGTCGCTGCAGAAGATGGGCGTGCTCGCGAAGTACGGCGTGCAGATGATCGGCGCCACCGCCGAGGCCATCGACAAGGCCGAGGACCGGAGCCTGTTCCGCGACGCCATGACCAAGATCGGGCTCGACACCCCGAAATCGGCGCTCGCCAACGCGTCCGCCGCCAAGAAGGCGGACCGTCAGGCCTACCTGGCCGAGATCGCCAGGATCGAGGCGGCGAACAGCGATCCGGCGGCGCGCCAGACCGCGCTGGCGGCCTACGAGAAGAGCTGGGCCGCGGGTGAGACCGAGCGGCGCAAGCGCTACGGTGAGCACGCGATCGGGCAGGCGCTGATCGCGCTGGCCGAGGTCGGCCTGCCGGCGATCATCCGGCCGTCCTTCACCATGGGCGGCACCGGCGGCGGCATCGCGTACAACCGCGAGGAGTTCCTCGACATCGTCGAGCGCGGCATCGACGCGTCGCCGACCAACGAGGTGCTCATCGAGGAGAGCGTGCTCGGCTGGAAAGAGTACGAGATGGAGGTCGTCCGGGACCGGAACGACAACTGCATCATCGTCTGCTCCATCGAGAACATCGACCCGATGGGGGTCCACACGGGCGATTCGATCACCGTCGCGCCGGCGCTGACGCTCACCGACAAGGAATACCAGGTGATGCGCGACGCATCGCTGGCGGTGCTCCGCGAGATCGGCGTCGAGACCGGCGGCTCGAACGTGCAGTTCGCGATCAACCCCGAGAACGGGCGCATGATCGTGATCGAGATGAACCCGCGCGTCTCGCGCTCCTCGGCCCTCGCCTCCAAGGCCACCGGCTTCCCGATCGCCAAGGTCGCGGCCAAGCTCGCGGTCGGCTACACGCTCGACGAGATCGCCAACGACATCACCGGCGGCGCGACCCCGGCCTCGTTCGAGCCGACGATCGACTACGTCGTCACCAAGATCCCGCGCTTCGCCTTCGAGAAGTTCCCGGGCGCCGAGCCGACGCTCACCACCGCCATGAAGTCGGTGGGCGAGGCCATGGCGATCGGCCGCTGCTTCGCCGAGTCGCTGCAGAAGGCCCTGCGCTCGCTCGAGACCGGCCTGACCGGCCTCGACGACATCGAGATCGAGGGGCTCGGCAAGGGCGACGACCACAACGCCATCAAGGCGGCGATCGGCACTCCGACCCCGGACCGGCTGCTCAAGGTCGCGCAGGCCCTGCGGCTCGGCGTCAGCCACGAGCAGGTCTACGCCTCCTGCAAGATCGACCCGTGGTTCCTCGAGCAGCTCCAGGCGATCATCGACCTCGAGAACCGCGTGAAGGCCCACGGCCTGCCGAAGACGGCCGGCGCCTTCCGCCAGCTCAAGGCCGCCGGCTTCTCGGATGCCCGCCTCGCGGTGCTGGCCAAAACCGACGAGGCCGCCGTCAGCGCGGCCCGGCGCGCCCTGGCGGTGCGGCCGGTCTACAAGCGGATCGACACCTGCGCGGCCGAGTTCAAGTCGCCCACCGCCTACATGTACTCGACCTACGTGGCGCCGTTCGCGGGCGCGGTCGTGGACGAGGCGGAGCCCTCGGATCGCAAGAAGGTCGTGATCCTCGGCGGCGGCCCGAACCGGATCGGCCAGGGCATCGAGTTCGATTATTGCTGCTGCCACGCCTGCTTCGCGCTGTCGGACGCCGGCTACGAGACCATCATGGTCAACTGCAACCCGGAGACGGTCTCGACCGACTACGACACCTCGGACCGGCTCTACTTCGAGCCGCTGACCGCCGAGGACGTGCTGGAGATCATCGAGACCGAGCGGCAGGCCGGCACCCTGCACGGCGTGATCGTGCAGTTCGGCGGCCAGACCCCGCTGAAGCTCGCCCGCGCCCTCGAGGCCGCCGGCGTGCCGATCCTCGGCACCTCGCCCGACGCGATCGACCTCGCCGAGGACCGGGACCAGTTCAAGCGGCTCCTCGACAAGCTCGCGATGAAGCAGCCGAAGAACGGCATCGCCTACTCGGTCGAGCAGAGCCGGCTGGTGGCCGAGACGCTCGGCCTGCCCTTCGTGGTCCGCCCGAGCTACGTGCTCGGCGGCCGCGCCATGGCGATCATCCGCGACGAGACGCAGTTCGCCGACTACCTGCTCGACACGCTGCCGAGCCTGATCCCCTCCGAGGTGAAGGCCCGCTACCCGAACGACAAGACCGGCCAGATCAACACGGTGCTGGGCAAGAACCCGCTCCTGTTCGACCGCTACCTGTCGGACGCGGTCGAGGTCGATGTCGACGCGGTCTGCGACGGCAAGGACGTGTTCATCGCCGGCATCATGGAGCACATCGAGGAGGCCGGCATCCATTCCGGCGATTCGGCCTGCTCCCTGCCGCCGCGCTCGCTCTCGGCCGAGATCGTGGACGAGCTGGAGCGGCAGACCAAGGCCATGGCGCTGGCGCTCAACGTCGTCGGCCTGATGAACGTGCAGTACGCCATCAAGGACGGCACGATCTACGTGCTGGAGGTGAACCCCCGCGCCTCGCGCACGGTGCCGTTCGTCGCCAAGGTCATCGGCGAGCCGATCGCCAAGATCGCGGCCCGGATCATGGCGGGCGAGCCGCTCGCGACCTTCGGCCTGAAGCCCAAGACCCTGCCGCACATCGCCGTGAAGGAAGCGGTCTTCCCCTTCGCCCGCTTCCCCGGCGTCGACGTGCTGCTCGGACCGGAGATGCGCTCCACCGGCGAGGTGATCGGGCTCGACGCCAGCTTCGGCGTGGCCTTCGCCAAGAGCCAGCTCGGCTCGGGCACCCAGGTACCGAAGGCGGGGGCCGTCTTCGTCTCGGTGCGGGATGCCGACAAGGCCCGCATCCTGCCGACCATGAAGCTCCTGTCCGATCTCGGCTTCACCATCCTGGCGACCGGCGGCACGCAGCGCTACCTCGCGGAGAACGGCGTTCCGGCAGAGCGGATCAACAAGGTTCTGGAGGGCCGGCCGCACGTGGTCGACGCGATCAAGAACGGCGGGATCCACCTCGTCCTGAACACCACCGAGGGGGCCGGCGCCCTGTCGGACTCGCGCTCGCTCCGGCGCGCGGCCCTCTTGCATAAGGTGCCGTATTACACCACTCTAGCCGGCGCGATGGCCGCGGCCGAGGGGATCAAGGCCTATCTAGAAGGCGATCTCAAGGTCCGCGCGTTGCAGGAATACTTCGCGGCCTGAACCTCAGGGTTCCGCTGACTTCATTTCATGGCCCGGGGAGAGTGCTGCACTCTCGGCCGGGCCTCTTCATTGTGGCGCGAGACGATGGCGATAGACAAGGTTCCGATCACGGTGCGCGGGCTGGCAGCCCTCGAAGAGGAGCTGAAGCACCGCCAGCAGGTGGAGCGCCAGCGCATCATCCAGGCGATCGCGGAGGCCCGCGCGCTCGGCGACCTGTCGGAGAACGCCGAGTACCACGCCGCCAAGGAGGCGCAGTCCCACAACGAGGGCCGCGTCCTCGAACTGGAGAGCATGATCGCGCGGGCCGAAGTGATCGACGTCACGAAGCTCTCGGGTGACAGGATCAAGTTCGGCGCCACCGTGAAGCTCGTCGACGAGGACACGGAGGAGGAGAAGACCTACCAGATCGTGGGAGAGCCGGAGGCCGACGTGCGCTCGGGCCGGGTCTCGATCACCTCGCCGATCGCCCGCGCGCTGATCGGCAAGGGCGTCGGCGACACGGTCGAGGTCACCACGCCCGGGGGCGGCAAGTCCTACGAGGTCGTCGCCGTCCAGTACGGCGGCTGAGCCGATGCGCCCGCGTACGTGGGGCCGGCTCGCCGGCCTGCTCCTCGGTGCCGTCGCGGGGTCCGCGGCGGCGAGCGACTTTCCGCCGACTCCGGTCTTCTCCGACGTCAGGGTCGACGTGCGGCCGCTCCTGAACAAGGGCGCGGGGCTGCAGGCCGAGGCGCTGGCCGGCGACCTGACCGACGCCCTGCGGAAGAACTTCGCCGGTCGGATCGGCGGCCGCGGGCCGCGCCTCGTCGTGGTCGTGACGAGCCTGTCGCTCCGGCCCTATGTCGGCAGCGGCTCCCTGCGCGGCCTGGGCGGCAACTTCGAGACCGACTACATGGAGGGCGAGGCGCTGCTCGTCGGGCCCAAGGGGCAGGTGCTCGGGCGCTACCCGCAGATGACCGCGACGCCGTCGAGCTACGGCGGCGCGTGGTACGATCCGCAATTCGAGCAGCGCCGGCTCGCCGCCATCGCCGACATCTACGCCCAGTGGCTCGCCCGCGACCTGCCGCGGGATTAGAAGGCGGCCGCCGGCCCCGGTCGGCAGCGTGGGGCGTATCCGGTGAGGAGCATGGCAAGCATCGACGTGTCGGAGGCGCAGAGCGCGCCGGTCAGCAATTCGGACCCGCGGCGCGAGCGCCTGCCCGAGCTCGCCCGCGCCCGCGCCTGGATCGTCACGGACGGCAAGGCCGGCGACGAGAACCAGTGCGTCGGCATCGCCGAGACCCTGGGTCTCGACTTCGAGATCCGGAAGGTGCCGGCCTCAGGACCATTCGGCTGGATGGCGCCCTGGGGGCCGATCGACCCGCGCGAGGGCCCGCGCCGCCGGGCCGGCGCCCTGTCGGGCCCCTACCCCGACATCCTGATCGCCTCCGGCCGCCGGTCGGTCCCGTACCTGCGGACCGTGCGGCGCGCGACCGGCGGCCGGACCTTCACGGCCTTCCTGAAGGATCCGCGGACCGGCGCCGACAGCGCCGACTTCATCTGGGTGCCGGATTACGACGATCTGCGCGGTCCCAACGTCTTCACCACGCTCACGGCGCCGCACCTCGTCACCGCGGCGCGCCTGGCCGCGGCCCGGGCCCGGCCGGATCCGCGGCTCGCGCGCCTCGACGGCCCGCGGGTGGCGGTGCTGGTCGGCGGCGACAGCCGTCACCTGAGCTACCGCAAGACCGACATGAACCGCCTCGTGGAGGATCTGCGCGGGCTGGCCGCGCAGGGCTGCCGGCTGATGGTGACGATCTCCCGCCGGACGCCGAACCCGCTCCGCGACGCCGTGAAGGTGCTCGCCGCCGAGACTGGTGGGTTCCTCTGGGACGGGAGCGGCGACAACCCCTACGTGGCCATGCTGGCGCTCGCCGAGGCGATCGTCGTGACCTCCGACTCGGCCAACATGGTGAGCGAGGCGGTGTCCACCGGCGCGCCGGTCCTGCTGTTCGACCTGCCGCGTACCTATATCCGGCATCGGCGCATGTTCGCCGGGCTGGCGATCGCCGGGGCGCTGCGACCGTTCACCGGTCAGTTGGCAGATCTGACGTACAAGCCGATCGATGCGACTCCGGTGATCGCCCGGGCGCTCGCCGACGCCTATGCCGCGCGCCGCGCGGCCGGACCGGCCTGAGGAGACCGAGACAGATGGCCCACACCCACGCCAAGCTCGTCATCATCGGCTCGGGACCCGCCGGCTACACGGCGGCGATCTACGCCGCCCGCGCCATGGTCGAGCCGCTGCTGATCTCCGGCTTCCAGCCGGGCGGCCAGCTCATGATCACCACCGATGTCGAGAACTACCCGGGCTTCGCCGAGGCCATCCAGGGCCCCTGGCTGATGGAGCAGATGCGCCTCCAGGCCGAGCACGTCGGTACCCGGATCGTCTCGGAATACATCACGAAGGTCGATCTCAAGCAGCGGCCGTTCCGCCTCGAGGCCGATTCCGGCGAGACCTACTCGTGCGACGCCCTGGTCATCGCCACCGGGGCGCAGGCCAAGTGGCTCGGCATCCCGTCCGAGGCGGCGTTCCAGGGCGGCGGCGTCTCGGCCTGCGCGACCTGCGACGGTTTCTTCTTCCGCGGCAAGGACGTCGTGGTGGTCGGCGGCGGCAACACCGCGGTCGAGGAGGCCCTGTACCTCGCCAACATCGCCAGCAAGGTGACGGTGGTCCACCGCCGCGACAGCTTTCGCGCCGAGCGGATCCTTCAGGAGCGCCTGTTCAAGCACCCGAACGTCGAGGTGCTGTGGCACCGCGAGATCGCCGAGATCTGCGGCGTGCAGAAGCCGGCACCGAACGTGACGCACGTCCGTCTCAAGGATCCGCGCTCGGGCGAGATCAGCGAGGTGAAGGCCGACGGCGTGTTCGTGGCGATCGGCCATCAGCCGGCGACCGCCATCTTCGAGGGGCAGCTGCCCATGCGCCACGGCGGCTATCTCACCGTGAAGCCCGGCACGACCGAGACCGAGATCCCGGGCGTGTTCGCCGCCGGCGACGTCACTGACGACGTCTACCGCCAGGCGATCACCGCCGCCGGCATGGGCTGCATGGCGGCGCTGGAGGCGGAGAAGTTCCTGGCCAATCTCGAGATCGGTGAGAGCCCGGTCCAGGCCGCCGCGGCGGAATGACGGCCGGACGGGCCTCCGCACCTCCCGCGCGAAGCCGTCAGGCCCCGCATTTCAACAAGTTCGCGCTGCTTATGCTTGCGCAGGACCATGCGCCGTGTGCATAGGAGTGCTGACTGCGCCGGGATGCACCGATTGCATGCCCGCGCGGTGTCGGGAGCGGCCATCCGCACGCGGCACCGCGCAGTTCGCCCGGTGATCTGCCCGCCGCTTCGCGCCCCTTCTCCACCCCGGGCGCGACCCGCGGGCGCGCGCTGGTAGGGGTTCTCGCCTTGGACTGGGACAAGATCCGGATCTTCCTCAACGTCGCGGAGGCGGGGAGCTTCACCAAGGCGGGTGACGATATCGGGCTCAGCCAATCGGCGGTCAGCCGCCAGATCAGCGCCCTGGAGCGCGAGCTCAAGGCGCCGCTCTTCCATCGCCACGCCCGCGGCCTCCTGCTCACCGAGCAGGGCGACCTGCTGTTCCGCGCCGCGCGGGACATGAAGCTGCGCCTGGAGAATACCCGGGCGCGCCTCGTCGAGACCTCCGAGCGGCCGACCGGCGACCTCAAGGTCACCACCACGGTCGGCCTCGGCACGTCCTGGCTGTCGCAGCGGGTCGGCGAGTTTCTCGACCTCTACCCGGACGTGCGCATCGAGCTGATCCTCACCAACGAGGAGCTCGATCTGGCCATGCGCGAGGCCGACGTGGCGATCCGCATGCGCCGCCCGGCGCAGCCGGACCTGATCCAGCGGCGGCTGTTCACCGTGCACTACCACGCCTTCGCCAGTCCGGATTACGTGAAGCGGTTCGGCGAGCCCAAGACCATCGAGGAGCTCGACGACCACCGCCTTGTCTCCTTCGGCGGCAACGAGCCATCGTACCTGCTGGCCGCCCACTGGCTCGCCGATGCGGGCCGCGAGGGCCGCGAGCGTCGCCAGGTCCACCTGACGGTGAACAATATCGGCGCCCTGCAGCGCGCCATGGAGGCCGGCGCCGGCATCGGCATCTTGCCCGATTACGCGGTGGATGGCGGCCAGCAGCTCGTGCAGGTGCTGCGCGAGACCGAGATGCCGAGCCTGGAGAGCTACCTCGTCTACGCCGAGGAGATGCGCTCGGTCGCCCGGGTGCAGGCGTTCCGCGACTTCCTCGTCTCGAAGGCGCAGCGCTGGACCTACTGAGCATCCGATGGTTGGATCCGGCTCCTCACGGAGACGATTCGATGCGCGCTGCTCTCTACGCTCTGATCCTCGTCGCGGGCTCCACCGGCGCGATGGCGGATGACTGCGCGGAAGCTTGGTACCAACGCAACCTGATCTACAAGCAGGCCGGCTACTGCTTCACCACGCCGCGCGCGGTCCGGACCTTCGGCAACGCCGATTGCCGGTTCGACGCCATGGATCGCGTGCCGCTCTCGCGCCAGGAGCAGGCGACGGTGGCGGATCTGCAGGCCTTCGAGCGGGCCCATGCCTGCCCGCGCTAGGCCGCGGATTGTCGACCTCGTCGGCCGGGCAGCGTAGGAGCCGCGTCGTCGCTGCGGAAGCCGCGCCAGATCAGCGCGGCTCCGGCAGGCCCGTGCTCACACGAACAGGCGCTCGCCTTCGAGGCCCTTGTAGAGGCCGGCGACCTGCTCGCTGTAGCCGTTGTAGATCAACGTCGGTACGCGCTGATCGGTGCCGAGGACGCGCTCGGTCGCCTGGCTCCAGCGCGGGTGCGGCACGGCCGGGTTCACGTTGGCCCAGAAGCCGTACTCCGAGGCCTGCAGGCCCTCCCAGAAGGTCTTCGGCCGGTCGGCCGTGAACGAGATCTTCACCAGCGACTTGGCCGACTTGAACCCGTACTTCCACGGCACCGCGACGCGGATCGGCGCCCCGAACTGGTTGGGCAGCGGCTTGCCGTAGATCCCCGTGACCATGAAGGCGAGGTCGTTCCCGGCCTCAGCCAGGGTCAGGCCCTCCGTGTAGGGCCAGGGATAGAAGAACGCCCGCTGGCCGGGCGCCATCGCCTTGTCCATGAAAGTCTCGAAGCGGATGTACTTCGCGCCGGAGGCGGGCTTGGCCAGCGCCACGAGCTTCGCCAGCGGGAATCCGGTCCAGGGCACCGCCATCGACCACGCCTCGACGCAGCGGTGACGGTAGAGACGCTCCTCCAGGCCGACCTTCCGGATCAGGTCGTCGATGCCGATCTCGAACGGCTTCTCGACGAGCCCGTCGATCTTCAGGGTCCAGGGCTGCGTCTTGAGGGCGTTGGCCGCCGGCAGCACCGTCTTCGACGTGCCGAACTCGTAGAAATTGTTGTAGTCGGCGCTGAAGCGCTCCGGGGTCAGGGGGCGGTCGAGCGTGTAGGCGGGGTTCTGCGGCGCCGGGTAGAGCGGCTGGTCGCCCGCCGCCGCGAGGGCCGCGCGCCCACCCAGGAGCGAGCCGGCCGCGAGCCCGGCCGCGCCGCCGATCAGGGCCCGCCGATTGAGGAACACGGCTTCCGGCGTCGCCAGATGCTCCGGAATCTCCCAGCCGCGCCTGCGCTTGATCAACATGGCCGTCTCCTCGGATCTCCTGCCTGCACAACCCACAGATCGGCCGCGGCCGACAGGGGCGCAAGCGCCGCAGCCTCACCTTTCGGCGAACGGCGCGCAGGAGTTACGCCGCCCGTGAGCGGCACCGGGACGCAGGCCGTCCGCCGCGCGGACGACGCTCAGGCCGGCGGCGTCTCGTCGCGCAGCATCCGCCGCAGCACCTTGCCGACATTGGTCTTCGGCAGGGTCTCGTGGAGCACCACGCGGCGGGGAACCTTGTAGCCGGTGAGCTGGGTGCGGGCATGCGCCCGCAGGATATCGGTGGAGACCGACGGGTCCTTCAGGACCACGTGGGCCACCACCATCTCGCCCGTCTCCTCGCTCGGCGCGCCGACCACCGCGCATTCGAGCACGGCCGGGTGGGCCGCCAGCACGTCCTCGACCTCGTTCGGATAGACGTTGAAGCCGGAGACGAGGATCATGTCCTTCATCCGGTCGACGATCCGGACCTGGCCGTCCGCCTGCAGGATCGCGACGTCGCCCGTCCGGAAGAACCCGTCCGCGGTCATCGCCCGCGCGGTCTCCTCCGGCCGATTCCAGTAGCCGCGCATCACCTGCGGGCCGCGCACGCAGATCTCGCCCGGCTGCCCGGCCGGGAGGGGTTCGCCGGAGACGGCGCGGATCGAGACCTCCGTGGAGGGCAGCGGGTAGCCGATCGTGCCGGAGAAGTCGCGCATGCCCCGCGGGTTGACGCACACGACCGGCGAGGTCTCCGACAGGCCGTAGCCCTCGATGATCGTGTTGCCGGTCAGGGCCTTCCAGCGCTCGGCCACCGCCCGCTGGACGGCCGTGCCGCCGCCGACCACGAAGTCGAGGTGGGCGAAATCCACCGTGCCGATCTTCGGATGGTTGATCAGGACGTTGAACAGCGTGTTCACGCCCATCAGGTGGGTGAAGCGCGTGCGGCTCAGGGTCTTGACCATGCCGTCGCAGTCGCGCGGATTGGGGATCAGCAGGCAGGAGCCGCCGCTGCGCATGAACTGGAAGAAGCACGCGGTGAGCGCGAAGATGTGGTAGAGCGGCAGCGCCGTGACCACGCAGCGCGCGACGCTCGGATCCTTCGAGTTGAACCAGAGCTGCGACTGCTCGACGTTCGCCATGATGTTGCGGTGGCTCAGCATCGCCGCCTTGGCTATGCCGGTGGTGCCCCCGGTGTATTGCAGGAAGGCGAGGTCCTCCGGGTCGACCGCGGCGGACGCGCGCGGCATCGTCCGGCCCTGGCGGAGCACGGTGGCGAACGGGATCGCCAGCCCTTCCGGCAGGCGGAACGGCGGCACCGCCTTGCGGACGTGCCGGCTCGCGAGGTTGATCACCCGCCCCTTCAGCCCCAGCCCGTCGCCCGGACCCACGAGGACGACCCGCTCCAGGGCCACGTCCGGCAGCGCCGCCGCGATGGTGGCGCCGAAATTCTCCAGGACGATCAGGATCCGCGCGCCGGAATCGTTGATCTGCTGCACGCATTCCCGGGGCGTGTAGAGCGGGTTGGTGTTGACCACCGTTCCCCCCGCCAGGAGGACGCCGAAGATCGCCACGGCGTAGGCTGGGACGTTCGGCAGCATGATCGCCACGCGGTCGCCCTTCGCCAGACCCTGTCCGCGCAGCCAGGCCGCGAGGTCGCGCGCCTGCTGGCCGAGGGTCGCGTAGGTCATGGTCGAGCCGAAGCACAGCATCGCTGGCCGGCTTGCGAAGGCGGTCACGCTGGTCTCGAACAGGTCGACCAAGGTCCCGAGGCCCGCGACGTCGATCTCCGCCGGCACGCCGGGCGGATAGAAGGGCAGCCAGGGCCGGTCGGAGGCCCCGTGGCCCGGCATCGCTCCGGCCGTGGCGGCTCGAGCGCCGTGCTCCATCACGTTCGCCTCATGCATCGCGATGCCTCCCGCGGGCCCGACTCTCGGGGGCCGAGTCCCGCAACGCCTGTCGCGCGGACTCTGCGGGAACGGAGGCCGGCCCGCAAGGCAGGGGGGTCAGAGGGCTGGACGATGCCGGCGCAATGTCGCCAGCACGGTGTGGGGCAGGGCCGCCGCGATCAGCAGGCCGGCGGCGAGCGCGGCCTCCTCCGGCCGCATGGCCCGCCGGGGCCAGGGGCCGACGCCCAGGTCGCCGGCGAGGCCGATCAGGATCGCGCCGAGCCACAGGGTCAGGAAGGCGAGCGCGCCGTAGCCGACCCGGCGCAGCCGCGGCCGCAGGGGCCGGTTGGCCGCGACCGCGAACAGGCCGAGGACGCCGCCGAACGTCAGCGCGCCCACGGCGGCGCCGAGCCCGTAGGCCAACCACAGGGGCTGGTGGGTGAGGAAGGCCATGCCCCCAGTGGCGAAGGCGCCGCGCAGGACGAGGCCGCCGAAGGTCGGGTAGAGCCCGGCGGCGAGGAGCGCGGCCGCGCCCGCCAGTCCGAACACGATCCGGCGCGGCGCGGAGCCCGGGCCCGGGCCCGTCGCCACCCGCGCGAGGTGGCCGAGCCCGTAGACCAGCGCGAAGGCGAAGAGCGGGTAGCGGGCGATGAAGTAGCCGAAGATCCAGGGCTCGAGGGCCTCCGGCACGGCGTCGCGCTGGCTCAGGCCGGTCGCCGCGACGAGAGCCAGGGCGGCCAGCATGGCGAGGATCGGCCCCGCCGCCGTCAGGACGCCGCTCGTGCGGCCTCCGGACGTCCCGGCGCACGGGGGGCCGACCCGGTCGAGCGCGGCGTTGGCGTGTGCGGCCATGTTGGGATCACCCGGAGAGGCGCGCGGGGTCGGGACCGCCGCGGCAGCCTCAGCGAGCCTCGTAATGGTCGCGGATCAGCCGGTCGAGGAGGCGCACACCCCAGCCTGCGCCCCAGCTGCGGTTGATCTCGCTGGCGTTCGACGACATCGCGACGCCGGCGATGTCGAGATGCGCCCACGGAACGTCCTCGACGTAGCGCTTGATGAACGACGCCGCGGTGGCGGCGCCGCCGTGGCGGCCGCCGGTGTTCTTCATGTCGGCGAACTTGGAATCGATCGCCTTGTCGTAGGCGGGGATCAGCGGCATCCGCCACACCTTCTCGCCGGTCGCCTCGCCGGCGGCGTGGATGTTGCCCGCCAGCGTGTCGTCGTTCGAGAACATGCCGGCGATGTCCTGGCCCAGCGCCACGATGATCGCGCCGGTCAGCGTCGCGAGGTCGACGATCGCCTTGGGCTTGGTGCTGCGGATGACGTGGGTGATCACGTCGGCCAGCACCAGCCGGCCCTCGGCGTCGGTGTTGATCACCTCGATGGTCTGGCCCGACATGGAGGTCAGGATGTCGGACGGGCGGTACGAGCCGCCGTCCGGCATGTTCTCCACGATGCCGATGGCGCCGACCACGTTGCAGCGCGCCTTGCGGGCGGCGAGCGCGTGGAGCGCGCCGACGACGGCGGCGGCGCCGCCCATGTCGCCCTTCATGTCCTCCATGCCGCCGCCCGGCTTGATCGAGACGCCGCCGGAATCGAACACGACGCCCTTGCCGATGAGGGCGACGGGCGCCTCGGCCGCGGGGCCGCCGTTCCAGCGCATGATCACGATCCGCGGCTCGCGGGCCGAGCCCTGCGCCACCGCGAGCAGCGCGCCCATGCCGAGTTCCCGCATCCGGGCCGGCTCCAGCACCTCGATCTCGACTCCGAGCTTGGCGAGTTCCGAGGCGCGGCGGGCGAACTCAGCCGGGAAGAGCACGTTCGGCGGCTCGTTCACGAGGTCGCGGGCCAGGACCACGCCGTCGGACAGGCTCTTGGCGCCCTCGCCCTCGCGGGCGGCCGCGCCGTGATCGGCGAGCAGCAGGGTCAGCGCGGTGACGGTCTTGTCGTCGGCATCGGGCTTCTTTTTGGTCTTGTAGCGGTCGAACGCGTAGGTCCGCAGGCGCGCGCCGAGAGCGAACTCGCCGGCCTGCGCCGCCGTGACCGTCGCGCCCGGCCAGTCGAGCACGACCCGGGCGGTCCGTCCCGCCACCTTGCCGGCTGTGAAGCCGCCGAGCGCCGGCCAGTCGGTCTTGGCCCGGTCCTTCTCCGAGCCCAGGCCCACGACCACGAGGCGGTCGGCACCGACGCCCGCCGGGGCCGGCAGGGACAGGGCGCTGAGCGAGCGGCCCTTGAACTTCTCGGAGGCCGCGGCGCGGGCCACGAGATCCGTCCCGGAGGCGCCGAGTGCCTCGCGGGCAGCCGACCCGAGCGACAGGTCGTCGCCGACGAAGACCACGAGATCGCCGGATCCGCCGGGGCCCTGGCCGCTCTGCTCCAGGGGACCGAAACCGATCTCGATACCGTCCGCCATACCCGTCGCCCTGCCCGTTATTCCGGAGCCGTACTACGCACCCGCGCGCCGAGGCGCGGGCGATCCGCCCTGTGTAGCCGCTGAGACGGAGAACGCAACGCGGCGTGACAGCCCTGGAATCGCCCCTTTTGTCGGGTCCCTGCCGCCTCGAGGGCGCGAGAGGACGAGCGGGACTGCCGGGCCGATGAGGCAGATCGAGCGCTACATCTTTCGGATCGCCCTGGGCGCCACCCTCGCCTGCCTGATCGGGCTGACGGGCACCATCTGGCTGACCCAGGCCCTGCGCGAGCTCGATCTCGTGACCGCCAAGGGCCAGACGCTGCTGGTCTTCCTCTTCGTCACCGGCCTGTCGCTGCCGACCCTCGTCGTCGTCATCGCCCCCGTGGCGCTGTTCATCGGCACGATCTACGCGCTCAACAAGCTGAACGGCGATTCCGAGCTGATCGTCATGTCGGCGGCCGGGATGCCGCCGCGCTCGCTGCTGCGGCCCTTCCTCACCCTGGCGCTGTTCGTCAGCTTCCTGGTGGGATTCCTGGTCGTGGTGGTCATGCCCGCGAGCTTCCAGGAGCTGCGCGACGTGATCACCCGGGTGCGCGGCGACTTCATCGCGAACGTCGTCAAGGAAGGGCAGTTCACCCAGCTCGACAACGGCATCACCTTCCACTTCCGCGAGCGCGGGCCGGGCGGCACCCTCAAGGGGCTGTTCATCCAGGACCGGCGCGAGGCCGGGAAGACCAAGGTCTACCTCGCCGAGCGCGGCAACGCGGTCGACGTCGACGGCCAGAGCTACCTGATCCTGGAGAACGGCAGCGTCCACCAGCAGCAGAAGGACTCGCGCGATTCCTCGATCCTGACCTTCGAGCGCTACACGATCGACCTCGCGGCCTTCGCGCCCCCGGATTCCGACACGATCTACAAGCCGCGCGAGCGCTCGACGGCGCAGCTCCTGTTCCCCGACACGACGGAGGGTTACTACAAGCTGCAGAAGGGCCGGTTCCGCGCCGAGCTGCACGACCGACTCTCCGCCTGCCTCTACCCGCTGGCGCTGGTCTTCATCGCCTTCGCGGCTCTGGGCGATCCCCGCACGACCCGGCAGGGGCGCGGCGTCGCGATCGCCGGCGCGATCGTCGCCGTCGTGGCGCTGCGCATCGGTGGCTTCGCGGCGGTCAGCGCCGCCGCGCGCAGCCCCGCGGCGGTCCTGGCGGTCTACGGCGTGCCGCTGCTCGCGATCCTCCTGTCGAGCCTCCTCATCTTCTACGGGCCTCGGGTGCGCGCCTTCAACGCCGCCCTGGCCCGCGCCGTCCGCGGCCGGTTCCGCGGCCCGCGCCTCGCGCCGGCGGCCTGAACCCGATGATGCTGATCGGTCCCACTCTCGGGCGGTACTTCGCCGCCCGGTTCCTCCGCACGGTGCTCGGTGTCTTCATCACCGTGTTCGCGCTGGTCTACACGCTCGACTTCGTCGAGCTGCTCCGCCGCGCCGGCGAGGCCCAGGGCGCGTCCGCCGGCCTGATGGCGCAGCTCTCGCTCTACCGCACCCCCGCGGTGGCGGAGGGCGTCCTGCCCTTCGCGGTCCTGTTCGGCTCCATGGCGGCCCTGCTCCAGCTCTCGCGCAAGCTGGAACTGGTGGTCGCCCGCGCGGCCGGGATCTCGGCCTGGCAGTTCCTGCAGCCCGGCTTCTTCGTGGCCCTCGCCCTCGGCGCGCTGGCGGTCGGCGTCTACAACCCGGTCTCCGCGATGCTGAAGCAGCGCTCCACCGAGATCGAGGCGAAGATCTTCGCCAAATCCACCAAGGCGAGTTCGGGCAAGGACCTCTGGATCCGCCAGAAGGGCCTCGACGGCGAGGCGATCCTGCGCGCCGAGACCGCCATCGAGGGCACGACCACCCTGGCGGGCGTGTCGGTCTTCACCTTCGACGACGCCGGCAAGTTCGCCGAGCAGCTCGTCGCGGCCCGCGCGACGCTCCACGACGGCTACTGGGAGCTCTCCGATGTGCGCGTTCTCACACAGGGCACACCGCCTGAGTCGTTCGACACCTACCTGATCGCCTCGAACCTCGACCCCGGACAGGTGCGTCAGGGGTTCACCCCCCCGGAATCTGTGCCTTTCTGGCAACTTCCCACAACCATCGCGCGGACCGAGCGGGCCGGTTTGGACGCCACCCGCTACCGTCTCCAGTACGATGTCCTGTGGGCGCGGCCGGTGCTGTTCGTGGCCATGGTCATCGTCGCCGCAACCGTTTCCTTACGGTTCTTCCGCTTTGGTGGTGTCGGTAAACTCGTCCTCGGTGGCGTCGCGGCCGGCTTCGCCCTCTACGTGGTCCGACAGGTCATGGAGGGGCTCGGAGCGTCCGGACTCGTCGCCGCACCGGTGGCGGCCTGGTTCCCGGCCGTGGTAGGCAGTCTTCTCGGTACGCTCACGCTTCTGTACCAGGAAGACGGCTGACTTCCGCGATCCTTCGCGGGACGGGAGACGGGTGTTGAGGTTGGTGGCGGCAGACGTCACAGGGGTTGGGACGCGCGTTGCGTAAGGTCGCCGACATCCTGCGGAAGGCTGGTTTCCGGGCCGCGCTGGCGTTCGCCGCGCCGCTGGCCGGGGGCCTGTCCGCCCATGCCCAGGGCCTGCCCGCCGTCGCGGCCGGGAAGCCCGGCGACAAGCTGCTCGTCGAGGCCGACGAGCTGATCTACGACAACGACCGCGGCACCGTGACGGCCCGGGGCAACGCCGAGCTGCATTACGGCCCTCGGACCCTGCAGGCCGACCGCGTGCGCTACGACCGGAATTCCGGCCGGGTCTTCGCCGAGGGCAATGTCCGCCTCACCGAGGCCGACGGCGGCGTCGTGACCGGCGCGCGCATGGAGCTCACCGACGACTTCAAGACCGGCTTCGTCGACGCCTTCCGCGGGCAGCAGACCGTGCAGCGGAAGTTCGAGACGGTGCGCACCCGCTTCTCCGCGCCGCGGGCCGAGCGCCTGAACGGCGAGCAGACGAGCTTCGAGTCCGGCAGCTACACGGCCTGCGAGCCGTGCAAGGACAACCCTGAGACGCCGCCGCTGTGGCAGATCAAGGCGAAGAAGATCATCCACGACAACGAGACCCACACGGTCTACTTCGACGACTCGACGCTCGAGATCGCCGGCATCCCGGTGGCCTACCTGCCGTATTTCGAGGCGCCGGACCCGACGGTGAAGCGCAAGACCGGCTTCCTGACGCCGCGCTTCGTCACGACGACCGCGCTCGGCAACGGCGTGTCGCTCCCGTACTTCATCAACCTCGCGCCGAATTACGACCTGACGCTGACGCCGACCCTGCTCAGCCGCCAGGGCCTGCTCGCGCAGGGCGAGTTCCGCCAGCGGATCGACAACGGCTTCTACAACATCCGCCTGTCGGGCATCTCGCAGACGACGCCCTCGGCGTTCCTGCCGAGCCCCCTCGGCGCCGGCGAGCGCGACTTCCGCGGCTCCGTCGAATCGCAGGGCCGGTTCTACATCAACCCGCGCTGGCGCACGGGCTGGGACCTCGTCGGCGTGACCGACAAGTGGTTCCTCGACAATTACCGGATCCGCAACCAGAACATCACCACGGACTATTTCCGTGAGGCCACCTCGACGGCCTTCCTGATCGGCCAGGGCGACCGCTCGTGGTTCGAGGCGCGGGGCTACTACTTCAAGGGTCTGTCGAGCTTCGACTGGCAGAAGCAGCAGCCGATCGTGGCGCCGGTGATCGACTACGACAAGCGGATCAACGGCCCATCGGAGATCGGCGGCGAGGTGCGCTTCCAGGCGAACATCACCAGCCTGACCCGCGAGACCACGCAGTACCAGGGCCTGCCGCGGACCTCGAGCTACCTGTTCTCGCCGAGCGTCAACGGCGTCAGCTTCCCGCTGTACCAGACCTGCACGGTCTTCCAGCGCGGCCTGTGCGCCATCGACGGGCTCGCCGGCACGAACACCCGCGCCTCCGCGGAGCTGTCCTGGCGCCGCAGCTTCATCGACGATCTGGGCCAGAAATTCACGCCCTTCGCGTACCTGCGCACGGACGCGTTCTTCAACAGCACGAGCTTCTCGGGCTACCAGAATGACCTCGTCCCGCAGGTCGCGCACGTCGATCAGGGCTTTGCCGGGCGGGTCATGCCGGCGATCGGCCTCGACTACCGCTACCCGTTCGTCGCCAATTTCGGCGCCCTCGGCGTCCACACCCTGGAGCCGATCGGCCAGATCATCGCGCGCCCGTCGGAGACCCGGATCGGCCGCCTGCCGAACGAGGACGCGCAGAGCCTCGTCTTCGACGACACCTCGCTGTTCGAGTGGGACAAATTCTCGGGCTACGACCGGGTCGAGGGCGGCGTGCGCACCAATCTCGGCGGCCAGTACTCGGTCGTGACCCCGTCCGGCTGGTACGCGAACGTCCTGTTCGGCGAGTCCATCCAGCTCGCGGGCGTCAACTCGTTCCGCCGCGGCGACATCGCCAACACCGGCCTCGATTCGGGGCTCGAGACGCAGCGCTCGGACTTCGTCGGGCGTTTCCAGGTCTCGCCGAACCAGAACATCACGTTCATCAGCCGGGCCCGGTTCAACCAGTCCGACTTCCACGTGGCGCGGTTCGAGACCGGCGCGACGGCGCGGTTCGCGCCGTTCCTGCCGCTCACCGTCTCGGCCTTCTACTCGTACTACGAGGCGCAGCCTCTGCTGGGCTACAGCCACTACCGCGAGGGCATCACCGCCACCGCGACCTACAACATCACGCCGAACTGGTTTGTGTCGGGCTCGCTGCTCGTCGACCTGACCCACTACCTCGACGTGCGCAACACCTACACGGACGCGCTGAGCTCGTACCTGGCGAACCCGATCGGGACGGTGCCGATCTACCAGAATCCGGGCCGCTTCTACCTGTCGGGCGCGAGCTTCGGCGGCGGCTACCAGGACGAGTGCACCACCGTCTCGCTGAACTACATCAACTCGCCGATCGCGACCGCGACGGGCGTCCGCGAGCGCAACCAGACGGTGCTGCTTCGGGTCGAGCTGAAGACCCTGGGCGAGGCCGACCTGCGCCAGAACGTCGGGACCGCCACCACCGCCGACGGCATCGCCTCGATCCGCTGAGGAACCGGGACCGGCGGCGCGCCGATCCGGCGCGTCGCC
This sequence comes from Methylobacterium sp. 285MFTsu5.1, assembly GCF_000383455.1. Lineage (NCBI taxonomy): Bacteria > Pseudomonadati > Pseudomonadota > Alphaproteobacteria > Hyphomicrobiales > Methylobacteriaceae > Methylobacterium > Methylobacterium sp. 285MFTsu5.1. The sequence goes on from NZ_KB911278.1 coordinate 201,167, forward strand.
CGCCGCGATCCCGCCGCTCGGTCTGAGCCGCCGAGGATGCGCCCGCGCCGCGCGGGCGCTATAGAGCGCCCATGCCGCCCCTCGCCCTCACCCTCGGAGATCCCGCCGGCATCGGACCGGAGCTGGCGCTCAGCGCGTGGCTCGGGCGCGGCGGGGCGGATCCGCTGCCGCCGTTCTTCTTGGTGGCCGATCCCGACTTCGTCGAGCGCCTCGCCCACCGCCTCGACCGCCCCGTCCCGGTGGCGGAGGTCGATCCCGAGACGGCCGCCGAGGTATTTCCGCGCGCGCTCCCCGTGGTGCCCTTGCCGAGCGGCGCCCGCGTCGCGGCCGATCCCGGCGTCCCCGATTCCGGCAACGCCGGCGCGACCATCGAGTCGATCACCGCGGCGGTGGAGTTCGTGAAGGCCGGGCGTGCGAGCGCGGTGGTGACCAACCCGATCGCCAAGTTCGTGCTGACCCGAACGGGCTTCGCCCATCCCGGGCACACCGAGTTCCTGGCCGCCCTCGCGGTGCCGCCCGGCGTGACGCCGCCCCGGCCGGTGATGATGATCTGGAGCGCCGGCCTCTCGGTCGTGCCGGTGACGATCCACGTGCCGCTGAGGGACGTGCCGGACCTGCTCACCCAGGAACTCGTCGAGGAGACCGCCGCGATCGTCGCTCGGGACCTGCGGGAGCGGTTCGGCCTGCCCGAGCCGCGCCTCGTCCTCGCCGGCCTGAACCCGCACGCGGGCGAGGCCGGAACGATCGGCCGCGAGGACCGCGACGTCCTCGCCCCCGCGGTGGCGCGTCTGCGGTCGCGGGGCATCGACATCCGCGGGCCGCTCCCCGCCGACACCCTGTTCCACGCCCGCGCCCGCGAGACCTACGACGTCGCCCTCGCGCCCACGCACGATCAGGCCCTGATCCCGATCAAGACGATCGCGTTCGACGACGGCGTGAACGTCACCCTCGGCCTGCCCTTCGTGCGCACCTCGCCGGACCACGGGACGGCCTTCGACATCGCCGGCCAGGGCGTCGCCCGGCCGGACAGCCTCGTGGCGGCCCTGCGCCTCGCCGACCGGCTGGCCGCCAACGCGGCGGCGCGGAGCGAGGCCCCCGCCGGGGCCGAGATCATCCCGTTCAGCGTCTATGCCGGCCGTCCCCGGCCCGTCGGCGCCTGCCACTTCGATCCCGAGGACGAGCTGTGAGGCAGCCAGCATGAGCGCCGGGGACGGTCTTCCCCCGCTGCGCGAGGTCGTCGCCCGCCACGGCCTGGAGCCGAAGAAGGCGCTCGGCCAGAACTTCCTCTACGACCTCAACCTGACCGGCCGGATCGCCCGGGCGGCCGGTCCGCTCGCGGGGGTGACCGTGGTGGAGGTCGGGCCGGGCCCGGGGGGCTTGACCCGCGCGCTCCTCGCCGAGGGCGCCGCCCGCGTCGTGGCGATCGAGCGCGACCCGCGCGCCCTGCCGGCCCTCGCCGAGATCGCCGCCCACTATCCCGGCCGGCTCGAGGTGGTCGACGCCGACGCCCTCGCCTTCGACCCGCGGCCGCTGGTGGGCGAGGCGCCGGCGCGGATCGTCGCCAACCTGCCCTACAATGTCGGGACCGCCCTGCTCACCGGCTGGCTCGACGGCGAGGTCTGGCCGCCCTGGTGGGACCTCGCCGTGCTGATGTTCCAGCGGGAGGTCGCCGAGCGGATCGTCGCCGGCCCGGAGGAGCGGGCCGATTACGGCCGGCTCGGCGTCCTCTGCGGCTGGCGCACGGAGGCCGAGATCCTGTTCGACGTCAGCCCCTCGGCCTTCGTGCCGCCACCCAAGGTGACCTCGAGCGTGGTCCGGCTGGTGCCGCGCGCCCAGCCCCTGCCCTGCCGCGCCGGCGCGCTCGAAGCCGTCACCCGGGCGGCCTTCGGCCAGCGGCGGAAGATGTTGCGCCAGAGCCTCAAGGCCTTGACGCCCGAGGCCGGCGCCCTGCTGGCCGCCGCCGGCCTGTCCGAGACCGCGCGCGCCGAGGAGATCCCGGTGTCCGGGTTCGTCGATCTCGCCAATCGGTGGGACGCGCACAGAAAGGCCGGCGCCCCGGTGAGGACGCCGGCCTGACGGAGAGCCGTGGCTCCGGCCCGGAGGCCGGAGCGCTGCCGGGTCAGCGGGTCTGCTGGATCGCCGAGAGCACCCAGCCGCGGCCGGGCTGGCGCAGGAACGTCCAGAGCTCCGTCGCCTCGGACGAGTCCGTGGAGACGACGCGGCCGCTCGACCGCTCGATCATCACGTCCTTGAGGGCGTAGCGCATGGCCACGGTCGCGTAGTCGGTGCGGTCCTCGCCCCAGGCCTCCGCGAGGTCGCCCTGCAGCAGCTTCACGTCCGAGATCTTGTTCACCACGCCGCGGGAGGCGTTGCCGCGCAGCTCCTCGTCGAAGTAGCTGACCATCTCGGGCGTCGACAGGTTGCCCAGGGTCACCCGATCCTCGCGCGAGTAGGCGTCCTGGATGTCGCCGAGCAGGCGCTCGAAGGCCTGGTAATCGGCCGGGCCGATCTGCACCGGGCGCGTCTGCGGCGGGCGCTGCCCACCGCCGAACATGCCGCCGGGAGCCGGGCCGCCCGGAGCGCCGCCCGAAGCGCCACCCATCGGGCCGCGGGCGCCCGGCTGATCGTCGAGCGACGAGCGGACGTAGGGCGCGCCGGCGCCGGCCGGCTCGTTCCGGCGGCGGAAGAACCGCAGGGCCAGCATCACCACGAGCACGACGAGACCGACCTGGAACAGCAGGCCGATCATCGAGGCGAGGCCGCCGAGGCCGCCGAAGAAGCCGCCGCCGAGCAGCGCGCCGATCAGGCCGGCGCCGAGCAGGCCCGCGAAGAAGCCGCCGCCGAAGCGGCGACCGGGCGCGGCCGGGGCCTGCATGCCGGGGCTGCCCATGCCGGGCGAAGGCGCGGTCTGCGAGCGCTGCATCGTCGTGCCGCCGCCGGGGGCGGTCGGCGTGGCGGAGGGCGCCGTGTAGGTGCGCGAGCCGCGGGACCCGACGGACCCGCCGCCGCCCGGACGGGCTTCCACGACGGGTGCCGCGACGGTCAGCGCAGCGGCCAGCGCCAGGAGGGCGGCCACACGCCGGCGGCGCGAAATCTCAGTAAACATGTACACGCCTCAGAGGACGAGAACCGGGTGGCGCGGAGCGCCAGTGACGATATGGGAACGGTCGGGCAGCGGTTTTAGTCCTGGCCGCCGTCGCCCGGGCGACGTTTTCCACCGGATCGGTGCTGCGCATTCCGAGCCCGCCCGTCGCGCCCATCGCGTGAATGGCACGGCTCTAGTGGAGCGTGCGCTCCGGGGCGGCCGGGAAGGAGAGGCGCACCTGCGTCCCCTCCCCGCTGCGGCTGTCGAGGGTGATGGTCCCGTTCTGCCGCTTCATGAGGCCGTGGACGATCGCGAGGCCCGCGCCGCGCCCGGCCTCGTGGCTGGTCTGGAACGGGGCCAGGGCCCGGGCGAGCATCTCGGGCGACATGCCCTGCCCGGTGTCGCCGACCGCGATCCCGACGCTCCCCTGGCCCGGCTGCTGCAGGGAGCGGTCGCCGGGATCCACCCGGAAGGTCGACAGGGTCAGCGTCCCGCCCGACGGCATCGCCTCGCAGGCATTGGCGACGAGATGCCGCAGGGCGAACTCGATCTGCGTGGGATTGCTGATCGCCCGCGGCAGGCCCGGCGTCGCCGCCACGGTGAGGCGGATCCCGGGCGGCAGGTCGGGCTCGAGGCGGGCGGCGAGGTCGGCCACGATGGCGTCGAGGTCGACCGACCGGACGTCCGGCGCGATGCGGCGTGAGTAGGCGAGCAGGTGCCGGGTCAGGATCGCCGCGCGCTCGGTGGCGTCGGCCGAGCGGGCGATCGCCCGCTGGACGAACGGCTCCTGCCGGTCCCCGAGCCGCCGCTTGAGGCCGTCGATGTAGCCGATCAGGATCTGCAGGAAGTTGTTGAACTCGTGGGCGACGCTGTTGGTCAGGAGTCCCAGCGCCTCGCGCTGGCGGGAGAGCGCGAGCGCGCCCTCGGCCTCGCGCCGGGCCGTCTCGTCGCGGATCTGGCCGATGCGGAACGGGGTTCCGGGCAGGGCCGCCGTCTCCAGGCGGGCCCAGAAGCTCGTCCCGTCCGCGCGGCTGGCCAGGAATTCCTGAGGCTCGGTGCCGGCGGGGTCGAGGGGCGCCGTGCGCTGCGCCAGGATCAGGTCGAGTCCCTGCGCGACGAGCCGCTCCGCCGGGTAGCCGGCGATCCGCTCCAGGGCGGGATTGGCGTGGCGGACACGGCCCTGCGGATCGAGCACCAGGCTGGGCGTCGGCAGCGCGTCGAGGAGCGCGCGGGCCTCGTCCGCCAGCGACCCGCCTTCGGCCGCGCTGTGATCCGTCCCGGGCTGCGCCATGCTGCGTTCGCGCTCAGCGGATGCGGAAGGTCCGCGACGGGCCAGCGATAGCGATGAACGGCCTCACGGCCAAGCGTGGATCCGCGGGTGGATCCGCGCGTCGATCGGCGTGCCGACCCGTCCGGGCACCGCCTACTGGCGCACCCACATCACCCGGGCCATCCAGGCCACCTCGCCGAGATTGAGGACCCGGTCCTCGTGCTCGGGGTTCAGGGAGGCCAGTTCCACGGTCCGGGCGGTACGCCGCCGCAGCTCCTTGGCCAGGACCTCGCCGCCGTGCAGGCGGACCACGACGCGGTCGCCCTTGCGCACGCTGGCCGTCGGCGACACGATCAGGACGTCGCCGTCCCGGAACAGCGGCAGCATGGAATCGCCCTGGATCTCCAGCGCAAAGGCCCGCTCCTCGCCGAGATCCGGAAACTCGATCTCCTCCCAGCCGGCGCCCCCGGTGGGCATGCCCTCGTCGGTGAACAGGCGGCCGGCCCCGGCCTGGGTCAGGCCGATCAGCGGCACCATCGTGCGGGCGGGGATCTCGCGGGCCTCGATGAGCCGCAGGAACTCGTCGAGGCTCGAGCCTGTGGCGGCCAGGACCTTCGACACGGATTCGGTGGACGGCCAGCGCTTGCGGCCGTCGGCGCCCACGCGCTTCGACCGGTTGAAGCTGGTCGCGTCGAGGCCGGCGCGGCGGGCGAGGCCCGAGGCCGAGTAGCCGTGGCGCTCTGCGAGCCGGTCGATGGCGTTCCAGATCTGCTCGTGCGACAGCATAGCGGGCTCGGAAGCTCAGCCTGAGCGGGCCGGCACCCCCGTCTCACCAGCCGGGATCCGGCTGCCTCGGAGGCACGGAGACGGTTCGCCCGCCGGGTCCGTTCGACACCCGCCGGGTACGCGCGGAGATACTTGACAATCTGCTTTCCGGATCCGCTCTGCCGGTCCGGACGGGACTGTGTGACGTCCAGCCTAGTCGTAGGAAAGTAGAACTACGGGCGGCAGATTGCAATCGCTCCTCGAATCGGGCGGGGCGCGGCGCTGTTGCCGCCGCGGCCCCGCGCCTCTATCGCAGCGTCGTCTCCGGGGAGCTTCGATGCCGCTCATCTACAAGATCTGTCCGCGCCCTCTGTGGCGCGAGGCTGAGGCCGCGGGCCGGTTCACGGGCGCCCCGATCGATCATCAGGACGGCTTCATCCATTTCTCGACGGCCGCCCAGGTCGCCGAGACGGCGGCCCGGCACTTCGCCGGGCAGGACGACCTGCTCCTCGTCGCGGTCGAGGCCGACGCCCTCGGCGACGGCCTGCGCTACGAGCCCTCTCGCGGCGGCGACCTGTTCCCGCACCTCTACGGCCCGCTGCCGCTGTCCGCCGTGGTCGCGGTGGACGATATGCCGCTGGGCGCCGACGGCCGGCACGCCTTCCCGGCCGGGATCCTGCCGGCATGATCGCGGCCGCCTTCCCCCTCGTCAGACCGCTGCTGCACCGCCTCGACGCGGAGCGCGCGCACGACCTGACCCTCGCCGCCCTGGCGCTCCTGCCTGCGGGGCCGCGGCCGGCGGACGACCCGCGCCTCGCCGTCGACCTGCTCGGCCGCCGCTTCCCCAACCCGGTCGGCCTCGCGGCCGGCTTCGACAAGGGCGCGCGCGTTCCCGACGCGCTGCTGGGCCTCGGCTTCGGCTTCGTCGAGGTCGGCGGGGTCGTGCCGCGGCCCCAGCCCGGCAACCCGCGGCCGCGGGTCTTCCGCCTCCCCGACGACCGCGCCGTGATCAACCGCTTCGGCCTCAACAGCGAGGGGCTGGAGGTGGTGGCCGACCGTCTGCGCGCCCGGAGGGGGCGGCCCGGCATCGTCGGCGTCAACATCGGCGCGAACAAGGAATCCGCCGACCGCCTCGCCGACTACGCCGCCTGCACCGCAGCCCTCGCGCCGCTCGTCGACTTCGTCACGGTCAACGTTTCCTCCCCCAACACGCCGGGCCTGCGCGACCTCCAGGGTGAGGCCTTCCTCGACGAGCTGCTCGCCCGCACGGTCGAGGCCCGGGACGCGGCAGGCGCCGGTGCGGCGATCCTCCTCAAGATCGCCCCCGACATGGCGCTGGACGCCCTCGACGCGGTCTGCGCGACGGCGCAGCGGCGCGGGGTCCAGGCCCTCGTGGTGTCCAACACCACGGTGGCCCGCCCGGCGAGCCTGCGCGAGCAGGGTCTCGCGCGGGAGACGGGCGGCCTCTCGGGGCGGCCGCTCTTCGGCCCGGCGACGCGGATGCTCGCCCAGACGCGCCTGCGCGTCGGGGACGCGCTGCCGCTCATCGGGGTCGGCGGCGTGGATTCGGCCGAGGCGGCCTGGACCAAGATCCGGGCCGGGGCGAGCCTCGTGCAGCTCTACTCGGCGCTGGTCTACGAGGGGCCGGGCCTCGTCGGGCGCATCAAGGACGGGCTCCTGCGGCGCATGAGCGAGGCCGGCATCGCCTCGCTCCGGCAGGTCGTCGGGCGCGACGCCGCCGACCTCGCCCGCGGGGTCTGAGCCGGCGCGGGCGAGCCCGTCGCGGCGCCGCGCCAGACAATTTTTTTCGGGTCGCAGTTTAGAAAGGCTTTGCACAGCGGGAGCTTAGCCTGTGCCCCATGCATGAGGGGCCTGCGCCGGCACGCCATTGTGAGGGGGTCGGAGAGGCGCTTATCTCGCGGTTGCGAGACACATCGCGTCAGCCAATCCAGGACGGTTCATGGCCCAGTCTGAAGGGTCCACCAAGCGCTCCTCCGCCGCCGGCGGCTGGGGTGCTCTGAAGAGCTGCGGCAAGCACCTGCTCGGCAGCCGCGCACCCCTCACCGGCGCCCGCGCGCTGCTGAAGGCGAACCAGCCCGACGGGTTCGACTGCCCCGGCTGCGCCTGGGGCGACCCGGAGCACGGCTCGTCCTTCGAGTTCTGCGAGAACGGCGTGAAGGCGGTCTCCTGGGAGGCGACCGACAAGCGCACGAAGCCGTCCTTCTTCGCCAAGCACACCCTGACCGAGCTGCGCACCTGGAGCGACTACGCCCTGGAGGGCCAGGGCCGCCTGACGCACCCGATGCGCTACGACGCTGCGAGCGACCGCTACCTGCCGGTGAGCTGGGACGAGGCCTTCGCGGAGATCGGCGCGACCCTGCGCGGGCTCGACCATCCGGACCAGGCCGAATTCTACACCTCGGGCCGCGCCTCCAACGAGGCGGCGTACCTGTACCAGCTCTTCGCCCGCGCCTACGGAACCAACAACTTCCCCGACTGCTCGAACATGTGCCACGAGGCGAGCGGCGTCGCCCTGATCGACGCGATCGGCATCGGCAAGGGCACGGTCCTGCTGGAGGATTTCGAGAAGGCGGACGCGATCTTCTGCGTCGGCCAGAATCCCGGCACCAACCACCCGCGGATGCTCGGCGACCTGCGCCGGGCCGCCGAGCGCGGCGCCAAGGTCGTGGTTCTGAACCCGGTCCGGGAGCGCGGCTTGGAGCGCTTCGCCGACCCCCAGAACACCGTCGAGATGCTGCGCGGCGCCAGCCGCCCCATCGCCAGCCACTACCTGCAGCCGCGCTCGGGCGGCGACATGGCGGCCTTCCGGGGCATCGCCAAGGTCGTGTTCGCCCGCGACGCCGAGGCGCTGGCGGCCGGCCGGCCCTCGCTCCTCGACCGCGCCTTCCTCGAGCACCACACCGCCGGGCTGGAGGCCTACCGCGCCGCCGTCGAGGCGACGTCCTGGGACGCGATCCTCGACCAGTCGGGCCTGACCATGGACGAGATCGCCGCGATGGCGGACGTCTACCTCGGCGCCCAGCGGGTCATCGCGACCTGGGCCATGGGCGTGACCCAGCACCGCCACTCGGTGGCGACGATCCGGGAGATCGCCAACCTGCTGTTCCTGCGCGGCCATATCGGCCGGGCCGGCGCGGGCCTCTGCCCGGTACGCGGCCATTCCAACGTGCAGGGCGACCGCACGGTCGGCATCAACGAGCGCCCGTCCGCAGCCTTCCTGGACTCCCTGGAGCAGCATTTCGGCCTCGCCATGCCGCGCCGGCACGGCCACAACGTCCTGGCGGCGATCCGGGCCATGCGTGACGGCACCGCGAAGGCCTTCATCGGGCTCGGCGGCAACTTCCTGCGGGCGACGCCCGATACGCCGGTCGTGGCGCAGGCGCTGGCCTCGTGCCGGCTCACCGTGCACATCGCCACCAAGCTCAACCACGCCCACCTCGTGCCGGGCGCGGTCGGCTACCTGCTGCCCTGCCTGGGCCGAACCGAGATCGACCGGGGCGCCGAGGGCAAGATCCAGATCGTGACCGTCGAGGATTCGATGAGCATGGTCCACGGGTCGGGCGGCATCAACAAGCCGGCCTCCAAGGAGCTGCGCTCCGAGATCGCCATCATCGCCGGCATGGCGCAGGCGACCGTCGGCTCCGCCGCCATCGACTGGGCCGGGTTCGCCGCCGATTACGACCGGATCCGCGAGGCGATCGCCGCCACGATCCCGGGCTTCACCGGCTACAACACCCGGGTGCGCAAGCCGCGCGGCTTCATGCTGCGCAACCTCGCCGCCGAGCGGGTGTTCGAGACCGCCACCGGCCGGGCCACCTTCTCGGCCGACGCCCTGCCGGCCGAGACCGAGCACCAGGCCGCGCGAAAGACCCGCGACACGTTCGTGCTGCAGACCTTCCGCAGCCACGACCAGTACAACACGACGATCTACGGCCTGGATGACCGCTACCGCGGCGTCTACGGCGAGCGCCGCGTGATCTTCGCCCACCCGGACGACCTCGCGGAGATCCGCGACCGGCTCGGCGACCGGGTCGACGTCGTCGGCACGCACGACGACGGCATCACCCGCCGGGCGGAGGATTTCCGCCTCGTGCCCTTCGACATGCCGCGGGGCGCGCTGGCCGGCTACTATCCGGAGCTGAACGTGCTCGTGCCGCTCACGACCTACGGCGAGAAGAGCGACACGCCGACCTCCAAGTCGGTGCTGGTCACCCTGCAGGCGCGCGCGGCCGCGTGAGCGCGGAGCCCGACGAGGCGGCGTTCGTCGCCGCCCTCGACCAGGTTTCGGCCGCCCGCCCGGATCTCGACCCGCTGGCGGCGGGCCTCCTGGCGGCGCTCGACCTCGGCCTGCCGGGCGACAGCCGCGCCTTCGCCCGCACCTTCGGGGTGGAGCACGCCCTGGTGCTGCGCGCCCTCTCGGGCCTGGACGAGGCGGGCCTCGTCGCCGTCACGGCCCGCGACGGGCGCACCCAGCGGACGCGCTACACCACCGCCGATTCAGGGCCGTCGGTGCCGTCATCACGCGCGTAGCGAAGTAACCCAGGGACCGCGACAGACTCGGGCGTGGCGCTGCCCTGGATCGCTTCGCTCCGGCGGGGACGGACGCGCTCAGAACCCCTTCGCCTTGATCGCCTCGGCCCAGGTGACCGCCCGCCGGTTCACGCCGAGATGCTGCCGCTCGTAGAGCCGGCCCTCCAGCTTGATCGCGCCGCGCTTGGCGTATTCCGGGCGCTCGAACGCCTCGATCACCAGCTTGGCCCGGCGCACCTCCTCCTCTGTCGGAGCGAAGGACGTGTTGGCCGGCTCCAGCTGCGTCGGGTGGATCAGGGTCTTGCCGTCGAAGCCCAGGTCCCGGGCCTGCCGGCACTCGTCGCGGCAGCCCTCTGTGTCGGCGATGTCGTTGTAGACGCCGTCGAGGATCGCGAGCCCCTCCGCCCGCGCGGCGGCCAGCGCCATCATCATCCAGGGCAGCATCGGCACGCGGCCGGGGACGATCTTGGCCCAGGTGTCCTTGGCGAGGTCGTTGGTGCCGAGCACGAGGCAGGTCAGCCGGTTGCGCGGGTCGCGCTTCGCCCGGGCGATCTCCTGGATATTGAGGATCGAGGCCGGAGTCTCGATCATCGCCCAGATCGCGATGCCGTCCGGCGCGTCGAGGGATTCGAGCCGGTCGGCGATGCTCTCCAGCACGGCGGGGGACGAGACCTTCGGCATCAGAATCGCGTCGGGCTCGGCCTCGATGGCGGCGTGGAGATCCGCCTCGCCCCACGGGGTCTGCGGGGCGTTGACCCGGATGACCAGCTCGCGGCTGCCGTAGGCGCCGCTCTTCACCGCGGCGCAGACCTGATCGCGGGCGAGCTCCTTCTCCTCCGGGCCGACGGCGTCCTCGAGGTCGAGGATGATGCTGTCCACCGGCAGGGACTTGGCCTTGTCGAGCGCCCGCTGGTTCGAGCCGGGCATGTAGAGCACGCTGCGGCGCAGGCGCAGATCGGTGGTCGTGGCCATCGGCTTCTCCCTCCTGGGCCGTCGCGCGGCCTCCCGTCGTTGCGCTGCACCCTAAAGCACGAACCCGGCCGCGCCACACCCTAAAGGTCGGGGCGGGTGAGTCCCCGCGCGGTTTGATACCGCGCCGTCTCTCCGCAGATCGAAGCCGCGGTTTGGTCATGTTCCGCCGCTTAAAGGCCGGACGAAACCAATTCTCGAAGTCCGGGATCTCTACGATGCGCAAAGTCTTGGTCACCCTCGCCTTGCTCGGAACATTGGCGGCACCTGAGGCGGCCCGGGCCCAGAGCCGGACCACCCTCGGCGTCGGCTCCGGCGCGGTCGCGGGGGCGCTGGTCGGCGGCCCGATCGGCGCCGTCGCGGGGGCCGTGGTCGGCGGCTTCGTGGGGAACTCGTCGGAGCGCGGGCGCCGGCACGTCCGCCGGGGACGCCGCTACGGCTACGCGGCCCCGCGCCGGTCGTACCCGCGGCGGGCGGAGGCCGCCGTACCGCGGACCACCGGCTCCGTGGCCCGCGCCGCGCCGCCGGCCCAGCCCACCACCTGGAAGGATCCGCGCTAGCACGCCTCGAGGTCGCGCGCGGCTGCCGCCTAGGCCGCCGGTTCGAGGGCGGCCGCGGCCGGCGTCCGGAACGTGTCCCGGGCGAGGCGCGGGAACGCGATCGCCTGTCCGAGGCCCCGGGCGCCCAGGAAGCTCACGAAGGCCAGCCACAGCCCGGTATTGCCGAAGCCCAGGCTCTCGACGAGCGCGAGGATCGCGCAGTAGGCGGCGAGCGCGCACACCATCAGGTTGCGCATCGCCCGCGTCCAGGTCGCGCCGATATAGATCCCGTCATACGCGAAGGGCGCCGCGGCGGCGAGCGGCGCCAGGGCGGCGAGGACGAGGTAGGACCGGGCCGCCTCGCGGACCGGACCGTTCGTGGTCACGGCATCGATGAAGGCCGGGCCGCCCGCCAGAGACACCAGGCTGACCGCGAGGCCGAAGCCGAGGCACCAGCGCAGGCTCAGTGTGGCGGCCGCGTCGAACGCCTCCCGGTCCCGGGCGCCGACGGCCTGGCCGCACAGGGTCTCGGCCGCCGTGGCGAAGCCGTCGAGGAAGAAACCGCCGATCAGGAACAGATTCCACAGGACCGAGTTCGCGGCCAGGACCACGTCGCCCTGCCGGGCGCCGAGCGCCGAGAACAGCACGATGCCGGTGATCAGCGCGAGCGTCCGCAGGATGACGTCGCCGTTGACGCTGAGCGTCCGGCGGAGCGCCGCGGCGTCGCGGAGGTCGCGCAGCGGCACCCGGAAGGGCCGGGAGCCGAGCCGCGCCAGGAGTATCAGCCCGAGCCCGAGCCCGAGCGCCTCGGCGCCGAGGGTTGCCAGCGCCGCGCCGGCGAGGCCCAGGCCGAAGCCCAGGACCAGAATGAGCGTCAGCGCGACGTTGGTCAGGTTGATGGCGATCTGCAGCAGCAAGCCGAGATCGGTGCGCCCGCGGCCCAGGACCGAGCCGAGCACGCCGTAGCTCGCCAGCACGAAGGGCGCGGACAGGATGCGGATGTGGAAGTAGGTCGCGAGACCGGCGATGACCGCCGCGCTCGCCCCGCTGATCGCGAGGGCGAGCTGCGCGAGGGGCCCCTGCAGGGCTACCAGGACGAGCCCGATCAGGGCGCCCGCCGCCAGCGCCCGCGCCAGGATGCGTTCGACCTCAGCGTCGTCGCGCCCTCCGACCGCCTGCGCGGTCAGGCCGGCGGTCGCCATGCGGAGCGCCCCGAACGACCAGAAGATTGCGTCGAAGATCACCGCGCCGAGGGCGATGGCCCCGAGCAGCGCCGCGTCGCCAAGCCGCCCGATCACCGCCGCCCCGATGAAGCCGAGCATCGGTGTCGTGACGTTGGCGATCGTCATGGGCAGCGCCAGGGCCAGGACGCGGCGGTTCGTCGGGCGGGCCGGGCTGGCGACGGTGTGCATCATGCCGCACGCTACGGAGACGCGCCGCCCGCGAAAAGCGCTCCGATCGCATCGGCGGGTTGCGGTGGCGGGCGGCCGATCTGCCCGAACCCGCGGCGCGCTGGGACGTCGGGGCGCGACCGTGCCGGATCGGCCCCGGACCCCGTCAGCGGGAAACGGCGAAGAGGCGCGCGATCAGCCAGAGCGGCACGACGACGATCGCCCCGGCGACGATCCAGCCGCCGAAATCGTGGAGCGAGGCGAGCCCGACCTCCACCAGCGCCCGCGCCGAATCGTAGACGTGCCAGAACAGCCGCCCCGGCGTCAGGCCGAGCATCGACATGAAGGCGCCGACCAGCACCGACAGGAACAGGAGCCGCAGGAACACGCCGGCCGGCGAGCCGCCGAGGAACCGCCGCAGGGCGGAGGGGCGCGACCGGTAGCTGTCCGCGCCATAGGGGGCGTTTGGCGGGGCGCCCTGCTGATAGCCTTGCCGGCGCCGGTCGTGATCGACGAGCATTGCGTCCTCGTGAAGCCTCAGGGCCCTCGGATCGGCGACGAAGCGGGCGGAACCGTGACCGGCACACCACACCGCGTCGAAACTCGAGCGCGGATCAGGCGTTGGCGGGTTTCTCGCGCGCCGTGCAGATGGCAAGCGGCGTCGCGCGCGCCAAGATGCCGGACGGGGTGGACTACGCCGCGGGACTCTCGCGGCGCGGCCTCGGCCAAAGGGAGAACTCCCGGGAATCGGGAATTGGTGTGAGAGGCTCTGAGTGCCGACGGGACCATACGCACGATGATCGACCACGCCCTGTTCGACCCGGCGACGATCGATCCCGAGACGCTCCGGCTCAATGCCGAGATCGTCTCGGCGCACGCCGCGCTGCCCGATCCCTGGTCGCTGCCGATCGCCGAGGTGCGCGAGCGGCGCCGTCTGGGCACCAAGGCGGCGCCCGCCATGCCGCACAGCGCCCGGGCCGAGTGGCTGACGATCGACGGGCCCGGCGGCCCGCTCAAGCTCCGCGTCGTCCGGCCCAAGCCCGGCACGAAGCTGCGCGGCGCCTACCTGCACATCCACCGCGGCGGCTGGGTCTGGGGCTCCGCCGACGAGCAGGATCCCTGGCTGGAGCGCATCGCCGACACCTGCGGCTTCGTCGCCCTGTCGGTCGAGTACCGCCTCGCCCCCGAGCACCCGTATCCGGCGGCGCTGCTCGACTGCGAGGCGGCGGCCCTGTGGCTGGCCGGTCCGGGCAAGACCGAGTTCGGCATCCACGCGCTGACCATCGGCGGCGAGTCGGTGGGGGCGCACCTCGCCGTGATGGTGCTGCTGCGGCTGCGCGACAAGCACAACCTGCCGCGGGCCTTCCGGGGCGCCAACCTCAACGCCGGCTTCTTCGATCTCGGTCTCACTCCATCGGTGCGGAACTGGGGCGAGGAGCGGCTGGTCGTGAACACCCGCGACCTGACCAAGTTCGCCGACGGCTACGTCCGGGAGGGCATCGACCGGCGCCGGCCGGACGTGTCGCCGATCTACGCCGACCTGAAGGGTCTGCCGCCGGCCCTGTTCACCATCGGCACCGCCGACCCACTCCTCGACGACACGCTGTACATGTCGGCGCGCTGGGCGGCGGCGGGCAATGGCGGCCACACGGCGATCTATCCCGGCGGCTGCCACGTCTTCGCCCGCTACCCGAGCCCGATGAGCGAGCGGGCGCTCGAGCTGATCGACCGCTTCCTGATGGCGCTCGCCTGAGCGACCCGTCCGAGATCCTGCCGGAGCGGTTCCGCGCCTGGTTCGCCGGGCGCGGCTGGGCGCCCCGATCGCACCAGCTCGATCTCCTGCGGATCGCCGGCGCCGGCCGCTCTGCCCTGCTGGTGGCGCCGACCGGGGCCGGCAAGACGCTGGCCGGCTTCCTGCCGAGCCTCGTGGCCCTCGCCGAGCGTGGCCCCCAGCGGAAGGCGGCGGGCCTCCACACCCTCTACGTCTCGCCCCTGAAGGCGCTCGCGGTCGACATCGCCCGCAACCTGGACGCGCCGATCGCCGAGATGGCGCTGCCGGTGCGCGTCGAGACCCGCACCGGCGACACCCCGGCCCACAAGCGCACCCGCCAGATCAGCCGGCCGCCGGACATCCTGCTGACCACGCCCGAGCAGCTGGCGCTGCTGATCGCCCATCGCGAGGCGGCGGAATTCTTCTCCGGATTGCGCTGCGTGGTGCTCGACGAGCTGCACGCGCTGGTGACCTCGAAGCGCGGCGACCTGCTGTCCCTGGCGCTGGCGCGGTTGCACCGGCTGAGCCCCGGCCTCGCGGCGATCGGGCTGTCGGCCACGGTGCGGGAACCGGACGAGCTGCGGAAGTACCTGGTGCCGCAGGGGCCGCTTCCCCCTCCTCCCGCCGCGCGCGGGGACGGCGCGTCCAGTCCTGACGCATCTCCTCCCCCACCCCGACCCTCTCCCGGACGGGACGGGGAGCCCGTCGCGCCGCCCATGGCCGATCTCGTCACCGTCGCCGGCGGCGCGAAGGCGGACCTGCGCATGCTCGATCTCGGCCGGGCGCTGCCGATCTCCGGCCACACCGCGTGGCACTCGATGCCGGCGATCTACGACCTCATCCGGGAGCACCGGACCACGCTGGTCTTCGTGAACACCCGCCTCCAGGCCGAGTACACGTTCCAGGAGCTGTGGCGGCTTAACGACGACGCCCTGCCGATCGCGATCCACCACGGCTCGCTCGACGCCCAGCAGCGTCGCCGGGTCGAGGCCGCGATGGCGGCGGGCCAGCTCCGGGCGATCGTCTGCACCGCGACCCTCGACCTCGGCATCGACTGGGGCGACGTCGACCTCGTGGTCAATGTCGGCGCGCCGAAGGGCGCCAGCCGCATCATGCAGCGGATCGGCCGGGCCAACCACCGCATGGACGAGCCCTCGAAGGCCTACCTCGTTCCGGGCAACCGCTTCGAGATGCTGGAGTGCCAGGCGGCCCTCGACGCCGTGGAGGAGGCCGCCCAGGACACGCCGGACGCCCGCCAGGGCGCCCTCGACGTCCTCGCCCAGCACGTCCTCGGCATGGCCTGCGCCGACGCCTTCGATCCGCTCCACCTCTACGACGAGATCGTCTCGGCCGCGCCCTACGCCGGGCTGACCTGGGAATCGTTCGAGCAGGTGGTCGACTACGTCGCCACCGGCGGCTACGCGCTGCGCGCCTACGAGCGCTTCGCCAAGATCCTGCGCGGTGCGGACGGGCTCTGGCGCGTGCGCGACGCCCGCACCGCCCAGGCCTACCGGATGAATGTCGGCACGATCGTCGAGGCGGCCCGGGTGAGGGTCCGCCTCGGCCGGACCCTGCGCGGCAAGCCCGGCACGGTGCTGCCGAAGACCGGCCGCGTGCTCGGGGAGATCGAGGACGAGTTCGCCGAGACGTTGACGGTCGGCGACACGTTCCTGTTCGCCGGCGAGACCCTGCGCTTCGAGGGGCTCGCCGAGGACGAGTGCCTCGTCACCCGCGCGCCGGCCGGCACCGACCCGGCGATCCCGTCCTACGCGGGCGCGAAGTTCCCGCTCTCGACTTTCCTGGCCGCCCGCGTGCGCGCGCTGATCGCCGACCCGTTCGAATGGGACCGCCTGCCCGAGCAGATCGGCGCCTACCTGCTCCAGCAGCGCCGCCGCTCCGTCCTGCCGGGCGAGCGCGACCTGCTGGTGGAGACCTTCCCGCGGGGCAAGCGCTACTACCTGACGGCCTTCCCGTTCGAGGGCCGCCTCGCCCACCAGACCCTCGGCATGCTGCTGACCCGGCGCCTGGAGCGTTCCGGCCTGCGCCCGCTCGGCTTCGCGGCCAACGATTACGGCATCGCCATCTGGTCGACCCGCGACGTCTCGGAGCGCGCCGCGATCGATCCGGACTTCATCGGCGACCTCTTCGCCGTCGACATGCTGGGCGACGATCTGGAGGCGTGGCTCGACGAATCGGCCATGATGAAGCGCACCTTCCGGCAATGCGCGGTGATCGCCGGGCTGATCGAGCGCCATCACCCGGGCCAGAAGAAGTCCGGCCGGCAGGTCACGATCTCGACCGACCTGATCTACGACGTGCTGCGCAAGCACCAGCCCGACCACCTGCTGCTGCGGGCAGCGCGGCAGGATGCGGCAACCGGACTCCTCGACGTGAGGCGCCTCGGCATGATGCTAGAGCGCATCCAGGGGCGAATCATCCACAGGTCTCTCGACCGGGTCTCGCCGCTCTCCGTATCCGTGATGCTCGAGATCGGGCGCGAGCGGGTCTACGGCGAGGGCGCCGACGAGATCCTGGCCGAGGCCGAGGCGGAGCTTCTCCAAGAGGCTCTGTCCTGACCGCCGATCCGCCCTCCCCCGACGACACCGAGGATGCGATCTTGGCGGCCGGCCTGAGACTCGAGAAGACTCACAAGCACCCCACCCTGATGCTCGCGGGCGAGACCCTGGTGCTGGACCTCTGCGGCGGCCTCTGGCTGCCCGAGCACCGGACGCTGATCGTGTCCGACCTCCACCTGGAGAAGGGCTCGTCCTACGCGGCCCGCTCCGGCCAGTTCCTGCCGCCCTACGACACCCGCGAGACGCTCGCCTGCCTGCACGAGGCGGTGGTGCGGCACGATCCGGCCCGGGTGGTGGCGCTGGGCGATTCCTTCCACGACGCCCGCGGTCCCGAGCGCATGGAGCCGGGCGACCGCGCCCTGGTGGCGGCCCTGCAGGAGGGGCGGGACTGGGTCTGGATCGCCGGCAACCACGACGCGGCCGTGAACGAGGGCGTCGGCGGCCGCTACGCGGACGCGCTGACGCTCGGCGGCCTCGTCCTGCGCCACGAGCCGAGCCCGGAGCCCGTGCCCGGCGAGATCGCCGGCCATCTCCATCCCTGCGGGAAGGTGGCGATGCGCGGGCGGGCGGTGCGCCGCCGCTGCTTCGTCACGGACGGCACCCGCCTCGTCATGCCGGCCTTCGGCGCCTACGCCGGCGGCCTGAACGTCCGCGACCGGGCGATCGAGAGCCTGTTCCCCGACGGCTTCACCGCCCATCTCCTCGGGGACGGGCGGGTCTTCGCCATCGGCCGGGCGCAGCTCGCCCGGGACTGAGTCGCCCGGTCAGGCCGTCTTCATGAACCGGATCACGCTCTCCGACAGGCTCGTCGAGTGGCCGGCGAGGCTCTCGGCGATGCCCTGGACCGCCTGGGCGAGCTGACCGGTGGCGTTGGCGGCCTCGGAGACGCCGCCGATATTGCCCGCCATCTCGTGGGTCGAGACCGCCTGCTCCTCGACGGCGCTCGCCATCGCCAGGGTGAGCTTGGACAGTTCGTCCACCGCGGCCGTGATCATCTCGATGGCGCCGACCGCCTCGCCGGTCGCGCTCTGGATCGCCGAGACCTGCTGCGTGATCTCGCCGGTCGCCTTGGCGGTCTGCTCGGCGAGCGCCTTGACCTCGGAGGCCACCACGGCGAAGCCGCGCCCGGCGGCGCCCGCGCGGGCCGCCTCGATGGTGGCGTTCAGGGCGAGCAGGTTGGTCTGGTCGGCGATCGACTTGATCATGCCCACCACCGCGTCGACCTTGCGGGCGTTCTCGGCGAGCTGGCGCATGGTCGCGTCGGTGGTCCCCGCCTGGGCGGCGATCTGCTGCGCGCGCTCCGAGACCCGCCCGACCTGGCCGGAGATCTCCTGGATCGCGCCGTTCATCTGCTCGGAGTTCGACGCGACCGACGACGCCTTGTGGCGCGCGGATTCGGCCGACTGCATCAGGCCCACGGCCGAGCTCTGCATCTCCTGGATGGCGGAGCCGACGGCCTCGACGACCCGCTTGACGTCGGTCTCCATGTTCACCTGCGCGGTGACGACCGCCCAGGTCAGCATCGGGCCGAGGTACTGCCCCTTCTCGTCGTTCACGGCCGTGACCCGCAGGTTGAGGGTCTCGGGCCCGACCTTGATCTTGGTGCTGTGCGGCAGCCGGCTCGCGTCGGCCAGCATCGTGCGCTGGTGGCTGGGGTTCTTGTGGAAGATGTCGAACGAGCGGCCGAGCATGTCGTCGACCTTCACCGGCAGGTGCTGGTCGATCGTGCCGAGGGTCTTGCGCGACGTGGCGTTCATGTAGTCGATCTTGAAGTTGTCCTTCAGATTGGCCGTCATGACCGCCACCGGAACGTTGTCGATCATCGTCAGGAGCCGGTTGATCTCCTTCTTCTTCGCCGAGATGTCCGCGGCGAACTTGACGACCTTGATCGGCTTGCCGCGCGCGTCGAGGACAGGATTGTACGTCGCCTCGAGCCAGACCGAGTCGCCCTCCTTGTCGAGGCGCAGGAACTCGCCCGTGACGTACTGGCCGTCCTTCAGCTTGCTCCAGAACGCCGCGTAATCGGCGGACTCGGCGTAGCTCTTGTCCACGAAGATGCGGTGATGGCGGTTCCGGACGTCGCTGAGGCCGTATTTCATCAATCGCAGGAAGTTCTCGTTCGCGTGAAGGACCGTTCCGTCCATCGAGAACTCGATGATCGCCAGCGAGCGGTCGAGCGCGTCGATCTTGGCCTGGGCTTCATTGAAAACAGTGCGATTGAACATGGTACGGCTCGCGTTCCCCCGGCGTGGGGTGTAGCCTCACAGCGTTAATGAATCCCTTATTCTGGCATTCGTCCAGTTTAAGAGTTGCCTGACGGAAATCGAATGCTTGGAGCGCCGCGCCCTCTGTGCGTCCGTAACCGGACCGACGCCATCGTCGAGATTGCATTCAAATATAAACTCGGTCAGGGCCGAAGCATACTTACGAATATCAGAACCAGCCGCGCATGCGAAAGTATACGATCGGCGCGACCGCGCTGATGAGGATCAGGCCGAGCGCGTAGGGATATCCGAGCGCCCAATCCAGCTCGGGCATGTGCTTGAAATTCATGCCGTAGATCGACGCGATCAGCGTCGGCGGGACGCCGACCACCGAGACGACGGTGAGGACGCGGAAGACGTTGTTCTGCTCGATGGTGATCAGGCCGAGGGCCGCGTCGAGCAGGAACTGCACGTTCTCGGCGAGCCGCGTCTCGAACTCGTCGAGGGATTCGATGTCCCGCTTGATCGTCTCGAAGCGCGCATCCTCCGGCAGGCCGAGGCTGTCGCAGGCCGCGGCGACGAACGGGATGATCCGTTCGAGCCCGAGCAGGCTCGACCGGATCTTGCCCAGAACCTTCCCGCGGTTACTGATGCCGCGCAGGATCCGGCGCAGGGCGAGGTCGCGGCGCCGGGGCGGCGGGCTCTCCAGGCGCCGCCGCTCGGCACCGCGGACGTCGAAGTCGAAGATGCGGGTCGAGAGCGTGTCGAGCTCGGAGCCCATATCCTCGAGGGCGTCGGCGAGGCTGTCGACCAGTTCCTCCAGCACGACGAGAAAGATCTCACTCGGCGTCGTGCTGCCGTCGCCGTCGGCGATACGCTTCGCGGACGCCTCGATGGCGCGCAGGTCGTGGAAGCGGATCGTGACGAGGTGATCCTTGGTCAGCAGGAAGCCCAGCGGCTTCAGCTGCGACGCGCTCTGCTCGAACGTGATCATCGGGGTCGAGAGCGAGAGGCCGCCCTTGACCCGGCGCAGGCGGCTCGACGTCTCGACCTCCGAGAGCGCCGCCCGCGACGGCACCCGCAGGCCGGTCGCGGCCTCGACCGCCGCAGCCTCCTCCGGCGTGGGGTCGTTCAGGTCGAGCCACACGGTGTCGCGCGCGATCGGGCCGCCGGGTCGCAGCGCCACCGGGCCTTCGGGTCCGTGCAGGCTCAGCATGAGAGCGCGTTATCCATGAGGGGGAACGGGGCCGCCGGCGCGTCATCGCACCGTCGCGCGGGGGTGCGACAGCCTTGACTCGGAACCCGCCCGCGCCTATCTCGCGGCCGTCTTTGGCACTCGCCGAGACAGAGTGCTAACAGTCGAGTTTGCGAGCGGTCCCGCCGGCCGCATCAACGCCAACTCAAGACCTGAAGCAAGAGGGCAGCTCATGAAGTTCCGTCCGCTGCACGACCGCGTGGTCGTCCGTCGCATCGAAGGCGAAGAGAAGACCAAGGGCGGCATCATCATCCCGGACACCGCCAAGGAGAAGCCGCAGGAGGGTGAGGTCGTCGCCGTCGGTCCCGGCGCCCGCGACGAGGCCGGCCGCGTCAACGCGCTCGACGTGAAGGCTGGCGACCGCGTCCTGTTCGGCAAGTGGTCCGGCACCGAGGTCAAGATCGACGGTCAGGACCTCCTGATCATGAAGGAATCCGACATCATGGGCGTCGTCGCCGCCTGATCGGGTCACCCGCCATCGCCCTTTGAGGCCGTCCCGGCCTTGGGGTTCAACAACCAGCTAAGAGGCACACAATGGCAGCGAAAGACGTTCGTTTCTCCGCCGACGCCCGCGATAAGATGCTGCGCGGCGTCGACATCCTCGCCGACGCGGTGAAGGTGACGCTCGGCCCGAAGGGCCGCAACGTCGTGATCGAGAAGAGCTTCGGCGCCCCGCGCATCACCAAGGACGGTGTGACGGTCGCCAAGGAGATCGAGCTCGCCGACAAGTTCGAGAACATGGGCGCCCAGATGGTGCGCGAAGTGGCCTCGAAGACCAACGACATCGCGGGTGACGGCACCACCACCGCGACCGTGCTGGCCCAGGCCATCGTCCGCGAGGGCGCCAAGTACGTCGCCGCCGGCATCAACCCGATGGACCTGAAGCGCGGCATCGACCTCGCCACCCAGGCGGCCGTCAAGGACATCATCGCGCGCGCCAAGAAGGTCTCGACCTCCGACGAGGTCGCCCAGGTCGGCACGATCTCCGCCAACGGCGACAAGGAGATCGGCGAGATGATCGCCCACGCCATGCAGAAGGTGGGCAACGAGGGCGTGATCACGGTCGAGGAGGCCAAGACGGCCGAGACCGAGCTCGACGTCGTCGAGGGCATGCAGTTCGACCGCGGCTACCTCTCCCCGTACTTCATCACGAACGCGGAGAAGATGGTCGCCGAGCTCGAGGACCCCTACATCCTCATCCACGAGAAGAAGCTCTCGTCGCTCCAGGCCATGCTGCCGGTGCTCGAGGCCGTCGTTCAGACCGGCAAGCCGCTCCTGATCATCGCCGAGGACATCGAGGGCGAGGCTCTGGCCACCCTCGTCGTCAACAAGCTCCGCGGCGGCCTCAAGGTCGCGGCCGTCAAGGCGCCGGGCTTCGG